>CAYGNU010000073.1:0-12307 GCA_964351175.1 uncultured Roseivirgaceae bacterium
ATATCATTCTCCCCCTGAGGTAACTAGTAACTCTTACCTCGGTAAATATTTGATGATTACTCCCCAAATCATTAAGTATTAATATTTCCCCTTATAAACATGAAAGAGAAGGTTATGCTATCTAATTAACCTTTTCGCTAATAATTAAATCCATTCTGATGCAAATCATCTGTTAGTATTAGTGAAACCGGATCAGGATTGGATTTTGATCATGGAAACCACAATATTAATGTTTGACTAATGGAAGGTTATCATATGCCCTCTGGTGCTAACCAAGCAAAAATAATTTGAGATCCGAAGTATTTATGGCATAATGTTTTAGTCTAAATGTCTAACTCAGTGTTAGTCTTATGATTTATTATCTAATAATTATAAGTAATGTGTAACCCTACTGCTTTATTAAAACAAGCTATTCTAAACCCAAAACATCACATGATAAGGGGGTGTTTGCTCTAACAATTGACTTTATAATCACATTTATCGTGTTAAAATCTATAACATCATTATAAATAACTTCGATGTGATCGATTGGGATGTTCCCAATTAACAGTTTAAATCTTATTAATATGAAGAAAGTTTTACTGCTAACATGTATGTTTCTTCTGACTATCATTAGTTATGGTCAGGAGAGAACGGTTTCAGGAAAAGTCACATCAATGGATGATGGTGAGTCCCTTCCTGGAGTAAACGTTGTTGTAAAAGGAACAACAACAGGAACTGTTACCGATTTTGACGGTAACTACAATATTAGTCTACCCCAAAATGGTGGAGTTTTAGTGTTTTCATTTATTGGTCTTGCCACACAGGAAGTATCTATTGGATCAAGAGCTGTAATTGATGTGCAGATGTCATCAGATGTAAAGCAACTTTCTGAAGTTGTAGTTACTGCCTTGGGCTTAGAAAAAGAGTCCAGAACTGTAGGTTATGGTATTTCGCAGGTATCAGCAGATGAGTTGACCACTGCTCGTGAGTCAAACATTGTAAACTCATTACAAGGGAAGATCACAGGTGTTACCATCCAAAATACTGGAGGTAACCTTGGGGGGTCGTCAAAAATACTTATAAGAGGAGCAACCTCTCTTAGCGGTAATAATAATCCACTATGGATTGTAGATGGTGTGCCGATTAATGATGAGCAAACTGCAACTGGTTCAAGAATTTCAGGGAATAGGGATTTCTCAAATGGAGCCTCTGTAATTAATCCTGATGATGTTGAAACGATAAATGTTTTAAAAGGTGCTGCTGCTTCAGCGTTGTATGGATCAAGGGCTGCTGCTGGCGCAATCATTGTAACCACAAAAAAAGGAAAGTCGGGCTCTGGTAAAGCTAGAGTAACTATTAATTCTTCTGTTAGAGTTGATGATTTGTTTAGAATCCCAGATTATCAACAGCAGTATGCAATGGGACGTAACTTTAATTATGATTCTTCTTTGGTGGCGAATGACTGGGGACCAAAAATTGTGGGTCAAACAGTGGATTATCTTCCGATTACTGGCGAAACTGGACCATTAAGAGCAGTGGAAGATAATGGGGTCAGAGATTTTTTTGAAACTGGTTTGAGTTTAATCAATAATATTTCGATCGCTGATGCAGATGAAAGAATGGATTATAGATTAAGTCTATCATCGCTAAATCAAGATGGAATTGTACCAAATGCGGAGTTAGATCGAATTACCATTGGTTTAAATACTGGTGTCAAGCATTCGGAGAAGTTTAAATCCAGATTTGGCGTTCAATATATCAGGACAGTAACTCAAGGTACTGCCGCCTCTGGTACTAATGATCCAAATATCGTAAGCTTAGCTAATTCATTCAGCAGTAATTTGGATACTAAGCTATATAGAAATTGGATAGATCCGATTGGAAATCAGCTTAATCAATTAACACCTGCTATAAATAATCCATACTGGGTTCGGCATGAAAATAAGAATGATAGAGAGGATGATAGATTCTTAGGAAACTTTGAACTCACTTATACTCCTATTCCAAAATTGAACATTATTTCAAGAATTGGATATGACTATGATAATGACAGTAGGTTCTTTTCTAACAGAGTAGGAACAGCACAACGATTGGAAGGTAATTATACTGTTGATAAATTTAAGAGAACTCAATTAAATGCCGACATAATTGCTAATTATAGTACTGACCTAACTGAGGATTTATCATTAAGTGTATTAGTAGGCTATCAATACAATAGACGACTTTTTGAGAGAGAAGGCTTATTTGGGAATCAACTATTGGTGCCAGAACTATTTGATCCAGGAAATGTAAATCAGACAGTAGCTAATAGAGATTATAGTGAACGTATGTTGATGGGAGCCTATGGACAAGCAGAGTTATCTTACAAAAGATGGTTGACCTTAACAGTCACAGGTAGAAATGACTGGTCTTCTACTTTACCTTTAGAAAATAACTCATATTTCTATCCTTCTGTAAGTTCTGCATTTGTATTTACAGAGGCATTGGGTGTTGCTAATAACATATTGTCATTTGGTAAATTAAGAGCAAGTTTTGCAAAAGTCGGTAATGATACTGATCCTTACCAGTTAGCATTCAGGTACTTTCCAGTTACCACTGCTTCTGGACAATATGGTCTAAATCTCAATTTCCCGTATAATGGGAATCTAGCTTTTAGAAAGCCCAATACGATTCCCGAACCTAATCTTTTACCAGAAGAACAGACTAGTTATGAGTTCGGAACAGAGTTGTCATTTTTTGATGGGCGTATAGGTTTGGATGTTTCATACTTCAAGACTAAAAATGTTAATCAAATTATTAATATTCCAATTCCTGAAACTACAGGATCTATTTTAAGAACGGCAAATGTTGGACGTGTCGATACCGAGGGGATAGAGATTTCTTTAAGTGCAACAATATTAAAAACTAGTAATTTTGCATGGAATTCTTTAGTAAATTTTTCACATTCTGAAACTAAGGTTGTTGAATTGACAAATGGAGTGGAGAGACTTTCATTGGCCAGTGCTTTTTCAAGTGTACAAGTTGTAGCAGAACCAGGAAAAGAGTTTCAATTGTTTGGGATTCCTTACTCTAGAGATACAATAACTGGTAGACCTTTTATTGATGAAGGTACAGGTAGAAGGATTCCCGGGGAGGGCAAGTCATTTGGTTCTGTGTTGCCTGATTTTACCATGGGCTTTGTTAACAATTTGAGCTATAAAGGTGTCTCGCTCTCTTTTACAGTTGACTGGAGGTCAGGAGGTATTATGAAGTCTTCTACGGTTGAAAGTCTCCAGACTGGGGGACTTACTCAAGAGACAGCTAGAAATAGAGAAGGTACATTTATTGATTTAGAAGGCGTGATTGCAAATGGAGATGGCACTGTACGAGACAATGATGTGCCTTTGAGAGCTGCGGAAGATTTCTGGACAGCCAAGAATAATGGAAATGTAGCGGAGCCATATATTTTTGATGCTTCTTTTGTAAAGTTGAGAGAGGTAGGTGTTTCATATACACTTCCAAGCAGCTTATTTACTAATTCTTTTATCAATGGATTACAAGTTGGTGTTGAAGGCAGAAATTTAGCCTTATTGTTCTCAAAAGTACCTCATATCGATCCTGAAGCTAATCTTTTCGGATCGGGAGCTGACGGATTTGGCGTTGAGCGAGCTTCAGTTCCATCTACAAGAAGTGTAGGCTTCAATGTTAGACTTTCATTCTAAAAACTAATAAAATGAAGAATATAAAAATATACTTATTAAGTCTTGTATTGATCTCAGTTGCATTCTCATGCGATGATGCTCTAGATATCAATAAAGACCCTTTGGCAGCCAATTCGGCAGACCCGAATGTTATACTGCCTTTTGTTATCGTACAGTATTCGGCTAGATCAGTTTCTGAATTAGGAACAAGAATTATGGATGTTTCTCAGCAAATGTCGCAATGTATCAATTCTCCAATAAATGGTACTATATCAACATTTCTTACAGGAAATACTTGGAGTATGATGTATGCTCTTGTACTTGGTAATTTACAAGAGGTAGAGAGAGATGCGCGAGCAGCAGGAGAATCCAATAATAATGTGGCAGCAATAGCTGAAATTTTATCGGCTATGATTTTTTATGACATCACAAGTATTTGGGAAGATGCACCCTTTGTTGAGGCTTTAGATGCGGTTACCTATCCGGCACCTCAGTTTGATAGTCAAGAGACCATCCTTCGAGGTGTTGTAGCTAAATTGGACGATGCCATGATGTTGATTGACAATATTCCAGCAACTGGCACTTTCAGTGTATCCACAGGAGATATGATATACGGTGGAGACATGTCAAAATGGAGAAAGTTTGCTAATTCTCTCAAAATAAGAGTATTAATGATGATCCGTAATAGAGATACATCAGTAGACTCAGAAATAGTTGCGGCTTTGGCCCAACCTGTTTTAGACTCAAATGATGATATTGCAATGCTTACCTATTCTGGCAATGCTGGTGCGCAAAATGCTTACGACAACCTTGTTACAACTTATTTTGGCCCAGACAACCAGTCTCAGCAAGTTCACGGCCCCTCAGAGGTTATGTACGACTTGATAACAGGTAACAATGATCCTAGAGAAGCTCTATTATTCTTTGATCCTAACAATGGAGGCGGAACCGAGCCGGGCACTTTTCCTGATATTAATACCGCCCTGTATACTAATATGATCATCAGACCTGATTTGCCGGATGTTTGGTTCACGCCTGCCGAAATTAGTTTCTATAGAGCGGAACTAGCATTGAAGGGAGTGACCGCTGAGGATGCTGATGCTATGTTCGATTTAGGTATGTCACAAGTATTAGGGTTTTATGGACAAGACATTCCTTGCGATGACGGTAATGTGTTTGGCGGAACATGCTGGAGCTTAAGTACATCGGAAATAGATGATTATATCAGCAGTCTTGGAGCAGTAACTCTTGAGGATGTTTATGAACAACAGTATTTAGAAGCATTATTGAGACCGGTACTAGCTTGGAATACTGTGCGTAGAAATGATTTTCCTGTATTGCCGACACCTCCAGCCTCTTCAATTACCACGTATCTGAAGAGATTTACATATCCACCAGATGAAACTAGCTCTAACCCAAATACCCCAGCTAATAAGTTTACGGATGTACCAATGTGGTTTGAAAAACAATAAAGATAAATTATTATGAAAAAGATATATGCAATAATACTATCACTAGGCGTACTAATGTCATGTGAAGACTATGACCTAGAAGATCAAGGGTTTGTCCTTCAGGATTTGCCCGGCTATGTGGCCTTTAATGGAGCAGGTGTGTCTGTTTCACTAAGTGATGTTACGGTATCTGAAGACGATGGCTCTGCTTCTTTTGAAGTGGAGAATCCTACGGGTTCACTTACAGATATTACTGTAGGTTATACATTATCTGGAAATGCGATCTTCGGTGTTGATTATACAATAGATGATGCAACAGCTTCTGGAGGCCAAGTTATATTACCAGTTTACGATGGAGATGTAAATACATTAATTCATGGTGATATCAATATTACCTTACTGACTGATGATGTAGTTGACGGTGAGAAGACACTAACCATTACCTTGTCTAGTGCTGTTAATGAAAGTGGAGAAACTTTCGCAATAGGAAGAGGAGGGTTAGATATTCTTAGAAATGCCACAGTGATCATAAGTGACATAGATTAACACTTTGATACTCTATTGAGCCCTAAGTATATACTTAGGGCTCTCTAAAGTATTTTATATCAACAGAATTGCAAACAAAGTGGTCTTTTAATAATTTGTATGCTACCATCAATATTCACCACTTTTTAACTTGTGATTTTTACCATTAGTAAACAAAGAATGAAAAAAGCTCTAAGTACACTTATTTTGTCAACAGGAATTGTTTGGTGCTTTGCCCAACCAGCTTCTCTACTTAATACTTATCCAGAGGCGTTCATGAAGGTTGTAAAAGCTCATAATGAGGAAGGCTTAAATAAGTTATATACGGACAGTAATGTCAACTTATATGTGACAAGAAAAACTAAGGATTCTGCTAAAATTTTATACAAGACTACATCCTCAGGCTGGGCAGAAACAATAGGAATTACTACCTACCCACATGAGTTAAGAATAACTGAATTGAACTTTGAAGCATTCGACAATATGGCTGTTTCAGAGGCAAGGTTTGATGAGTATGATGATAATAAGCATGGCCAAGATGGCTATGATTTATTTACTTATTTTAGGACAGATAAAGGTTGGAAAATCAATCATATGAATGTTTCTATTGCTTTTGATTTTGATAATCTTCCCGAACAGGTTGAAAACGTGGAAGATAGCCAGAAGCTTTCAATGCTAAATAGAAGTATAATAGGGGCTCTAACAGGATCAGCCTTCAAAGAATCTGATTTTATTGACAATGCTTGCAGAGCTGACATAGGACTATACAAATCTGGTAATTTTGTTGACTTACTACACTTAAAAAGAAGTGAATTTCAAGAGTTTCTTAATTCAAAATTTAAGAATAAGATTGAAGTTAATAATTCAAAATTAAGGACATTAGACGGTTATCTGGCTTATACTACTGCTGAGCTGTATGATCTTAACAAAGGTTTAAGGTATCCTTTAATAATAACTTACATCAATCATGGAAGTGCTTGGTACTGCACTTCATTTCAAATTTCGCTTCAAGAGTAAATGTTAAATTTAGATATCACCCTTTAACTCTTAAAAACCTTCAAGAAGAAGGGTAAATAATTCCTAAAGGTATCAAGCCCAAGTGGTTGATTACTAATAAACACACAAAGTATTTAGTGATTAAATGGGTGGCTTAATCTGAGTTGTTTTCCTACTCATTTAGAGAACTAATAAGAAAAAATAAAGTGGTTTGATAATGAACTGGATAACCATTTAAACATAGCTAATTATTGACTCTCTTGATCGCTAACAATTACAGAATATGAGAAGTAATGAACTTTTCTGAGTATAAAAAAAACCACAAAAGAAGTACTTAGTATTGGTTAATTATCAGTGAATATGAGATTAAAAGTGTTATTTCTTTTCTTGTTTATTACGAGTATTCAATCATACTCTCAAGAGAAGTTATATCAAGTTAAGCTCGAAAACCATCCCATTACTGAAATTATAAATCATTTAGAAGACGAATATGATCTTCATTTTTTTTATAAACCAGACTGGTTAAAAGGCATCAATAAATCAATTCAAGTCAATTCGATTGACTTGAATAATGTCTTGGGGTCATTACTCCTGGGAACGGGTATGACATATATTTTTCTTGATCCAAGAACAATAGTGTTGTTGGGGGATAATAAAAATTCTGAAAACAATTATTCCGTCACCTTTTCAGGAACGATAAGAGATGGACTAACTAATAAGCCACTACCAAATATTAACATTCAGTTTGAGAATGTAGAAAGAGGGGCTATAAGCGATATTAATGGTAGGTATGAAATTGAATTAGATGCAGGTGAGTATCTTGTAAGGTTTAAATCCTTACAATATGATGAACAGCAATTTACTCTAAACCTGTTCAATGACTTTGTGCAAGATGTAAAGATGTTCCAAAACACACTTGAGCTTGACAATATTTATGTTACAGCTAATAAGCCAGAGGACAACCTAACTGAGGTTCAGCCGGGTAAAATTCAAGTAGAACTCGAATCAATTCGTAAACTTCCTTCCTTCTTAGGAGAATTGGATGTCACTAAAGTGATAACATCATTACCAGGTGTTCAGTCTGTAGGTGAGGGAACATCGGGTTTTAACGTTAGAGGGGGAGGTACGGACGAGAACCTGATCACAATGGATGATATTCCAGTTTATAATTCTTCACACCTATTTGGGTTTTTCTCGATATTTAACCCAGATGCTATCAAGAATTTCTCACTTCTAAAAGGAGGGTTTCCTGCACAATATGGAGGACGGCTATCTTCAGTCCTTCAAATTGAATTAAAGAACCCAATTACAGAACCATTTGAAGTAGGCGGTGGTTTAGGACCAATTGTATCAAAACTGACTACTTCTATTCCTATTAAAAAATTTGGAGCAGGCATATTTGTTTCTGGGAGGATAAGCTATCCTACATGGATTCTAAAACAAGTAAAAGATCAGGATATTCGTCAAACTTCGGCATTATTTTATGATATCACATCCAAAGTAGCTAAGAGAATAGGAGATAGAAATATTGTTACCCTTACTTCTTATGCTAGCAATGACGAGTTTAACATTAGTGCCGATAGCACATTTCAATATTCAAATTTAGCAACTTCAATAAAGTGGTCTAAAAACATTAGCAGCAAGGTTGATTTAGAATCATCAGTGCACATTAATAAGTATGAGGCTACAATATTGGATAATACCTCTAACATGGGCTTTCTGTTTTCAAATGGTTTGACTGCTTACGGGGGAAAATCAGTCCTTTCTATATCTCATAACTCATTTTTAAGTTCAAATGTGGGCATTGAATATAAAAGCACGACCTATCAAATGGGAAGTATAGCGCCATTTGATAATTCATTGATAGAACGGGTATTGCCACAAGAAAAAAGTAGCCAGTTATCAGGGTTCTTCAGTATTAGTAAAAAGTTTAATCAAAACCTCAGCATAGAAGCTGGGCTGCGCTTAACCTTCAACAACTTAACAAATGGATCTGACCAATACCTTTTTGACCCAACGCGTTCAAGGTCAGAATTAACAATAATCGATACATTAAACTATAACACATTCAAACTACTTGATACTAACTGGCAACCAAGAATATCTGTTAATTACAGGTTGACTAAAACTTCATCATTAAAATTCAACTATTCTAGATCATTTCAATATGAATCCAGGTATTCGAGTTCTACAGCAAGTTTGCCGACAGACTTATGGAAACCTACCGATGTAAATATTAGACCATCAAGCGTCAATGCCTACTCCGCTGGCTACTTCCTCAATTTTAATGATGATAAGTATGAGTCTTCAGTAGAGTTTTACTATAAAGATTTTGATCATTTGAACTTACTGAAGACAGGTGCAGAAGTACTGTTAAATGACTTATTAGTTGCTGATATAGTTAGTGGTGAAGGGTTCTCATATGGTATGGAAATGTACTTAAAAAAGAACTCAGGCTTAGTTACTGGCTGGCTTAGTTATTTTTACTCTAAAACAAAGAATAGAACAGTAGGCAGCTTTAGAGGAGAACAGATAGACGGCAATGAATACTTTTTAGCGGATTTTGATAGACCCCATAATTTCAATTTATCGGCAAGTATAAAACTAAGCAGGCTGTGGACATTCTCTTCCAATTTCTTCTTTTCTAATGGAAGACCAGTAACACTTCCCACTTCGAGTTATGTGATAGACAACTATCGAATCTTCGATGTAGAATCGCGTAACAACTATAGAATTAACGATTCTCACAGACTCGACTTGTCAGTCACTTTTGAAGGTAGTAACAAAAGAAATAACAAATTCAGCAGTAGTGTTACACTTTCCCTTTACAATGTTTATGCTAGAAAGAACCCCTATTCTGTATATACCACCTCATTGAATAATGCCTATCCTAGAACAGTACAGTTATCAATCATTGGGACCACAATCCCCTCAATAACCTATAATCTGAAAATTAAATGAGGCAGATAGTTTTTAACATACTCATTGTTTTTGGAACCTTTGGTTTTAGCTACAGCCAATCTAATGTAGTATTAAATAAGAACCTTTATCATTCAGGAGATACAATATTTGGTCGATTTTTTATTGATCCAACATTTTCGTTTACAGGGCCGATATCTGTTTTCTTAGTAGACGAAGATTTGAATGTCTATGGAAACTGTATTGCTCAATTAAAAAACAGGCAGAATCATTTCTACCTGACACTACCACAGGTAAATTATGATAAAAATTTAAGTCTTCAAATTTTTTATAACAAACATTTGAAGCCTGCCTTTGTCCAGCCATTAGTTGTTACCAATAACAATATTGTGCTCACAAACCCATCAGAGTTAGATGGGAGTAATAGACGAGATTTGGATATTGAAATAAACATTAGCCCTGATTCTAAATCAGTAATTAGTATTGACTCGAAGGAGGTAAGTGGTTTGACAGTATCACTGATTGATTTAAATCTTGATATTTCCAGAGATAACATCTTAGGAAGAGCAATTGAAGGAGCTGATATTCAGTCAAGTGAAGAGGACTATTTTAGCTATAGTTTTCTATTATTAGGCGAAAGTGGTGATGCTCTAACCCATGAAAAAGTGCTGCTTTCCTCTAATGTAAGTAATACAATATTATATCAAATTTCAGACAGCCATGGTAAGGTTGAGTTTAGAACAGAGGAAAACTTATATAATTCGACTGTTCATATCTCGCTATTGAATCAAATAGCTACTTTGGCCAGCATAGAATTAATTGAAGAAAAAAGAGAGTTTGAAACATTTCCCCCAGCTTCTGTAAACCTGAGTCAATCAGAACTTGATTTATTAAAATCTAATCGAAAAAACTTAGATAAAATTAAAGAGTCTTACGTAACACTTGATCGAAAATCTTTCATCACAAAAGACTCTTCGCAACATCAACTTTTAGATGCTGATTATACAATTGACCTAAATGACTATGTGCAGTTCAATTCTTTAAAAGAAATGATCAAAGAGGCTATCCCTTATGTATTCATCAAGAAACAAGAATTGGGAGTCTTTGATAAATCTCAGAAAAGATCCTTTCCTAAACCACCATTAATATTGGTAAACAATGTGCCAGTTATAGCTGATAGTGTATTTAACCTACCTTACGAGCAAATAGATTATATACAGGTTGTCAACAGTTTTAATAATATGGTGAAGTTTGGCAGCCTGGCAGCAAATGGAGTTGTTGCCATATATATTGACAATTACTTGCCAGAGTCGGTATCAAATACCAAAACACTCTTTCTTAATGGTTTTGCAAATGAGAAGGCATACACTTCTACACCAATTGCTCACGCACCTTATCTTGATGATTGTTTAGTGTGGAAAAGTTTTGACAACCCTTCTGACGCCACCAATATCTACTTTCAGACACCTGACTATCAAACAACCCTTGAACTAAGAATTAATTATCAATACGAAGGAACCTTTTACGAAATGACAAAACAAATACCCATAACTCATGAAAAATTGGATTAGTATATTTTCACTTCTGATCATTTTTTCTTGTAAAGAGGAAATATCAATAGGTACTCCTAATGCTCAAGATATATTAGTGGTCGAGGGTGAGGTGAGTGACGAACCCGGTACTTCTTACGTGAAACTAAGCACTACATCAAGTATTGATGGACTAGGTGCAAACGTATTGGGTATTGGTGCATTTGTCGAAGTTTTAGATGCAGATGGTAATTCATATGTTTTAAAGGAAACAGTATCAGGAGGGATATATGAACCAGATGATAATTTTAAGGGAACTATTGGTAGAAGTTATGCAGTGCATATAATTCTTAACAATGGATATGAGTACCGATCAGATTTTGATAGAATAAGGGCGCCTATAAAAATTCAGACCTTAAATGTGATATACACAGAAGAAGCAGTTGAAATTGATGAATTCTCAACACAGAGAAATAGGTTTCATCAGCTTGAACTTATTATACCTAACTCAAGCTCAAATCAGTATTTTAAGATTGATTCAAAGGGCTATGCTGAACGATCAATTTTTATACCAGAGTGCTTTTTTACGTGTCCCTGGCCCGATGACTATGTGTGGGTAACAACTTGCTGGCAAGTTTTTAATAACATGGGGAATGATTTGCTCGTTGGATCAAATCAAAATATAGCAAGTGATTTATTTAGCTATAAAGCAAATAAGATTGACTTAGATAGTAAGGGTAGGTTTGTTGGGGAGACTAAAATATTGTCTTTATCTCCAAGCACCTTTTTATATTGGCAAAGATTGAGATCACAATTGAGTCAAAAAGGAACTATGTTTGACCCTCCATTTCAACCAGTGCAGGGAAATATTAAGCCAATTAATCATGAAAATAGAGCACTAGGTAATTTTCAAGCTGTCAGCATAACTACTTCTGATATATTTTGTATTGATCGGTCAGAATTTAAGGTAACCTTCGATGTTTTTACAGCTAGTTATCCTGATAGAATATGCATTGATATACATTCTCCTGGGGTGGAAGATTTACCATTTAGATTTCAAGAATGCTTTTAAATAGAGAAAATGTTGCTATCAAATATTATACAATTTTTTCATTAAAGTATTTTTTTAAAAAAAAGTCAAAATAAATAATTTATACAAAAACATATTAATAAGTAAAAATAAAATAATGCTGAATTTTGTTATATTTAGTGGATATGTACTTAA
>CAYGNU010000074.1:0-12296 GCA_964351175.1 uncultured Roseivirgaceae bacterium
TTAGGAATCTGAATGAGACCCCGGAACATGTCCGGGGAAATTGGATTTTTGTTTTATTTGAATTTAAAATAAAAATTATATTTTCCCTATAACAAAGATGATGTTAAATAAGAAAAATGAATAGAGGTATTTATATAGTGTTTTCGAAAGGTGGAAAAATTACTCAAAAGATGTTTTGGAATGAATCATCAGAGATATACCTATTTCTAAAAAATCAATTTCTTAAGATTGAATGGAAATATGATTTTAGAATTAACTCATTCACAAATGCAGAAATTCAATATGATTTAATAAAAATTATTATTGAAAAAATCGAAATTGAATTAGAGGAACTCATCGATATCTATAAATTAAAAAAGATTTCGGGGATTAATTTCGTGGAAGCAAAGTATAAGGAAGTGAGTTTTAAATTATTTCATAAATCTTCTCACTTACATTCTGAAATTTTCCATCTCATTCAATTCCATAAAAGAGTTATTGAAGCTGTAACTAAACACGAATCTATTCATATCCTTGGAAATGCCCAGATAACTGAGAAAATGGTTGATGAACTGTCAAAAATAAAAAAGGCAGTAAAAGACAAATCCAAGTATTTAATTGACCGGAAAGAAGTAACCATTAGGTTATTAGTAGAGAAGGATTGCATTCAATTTGAAAATGACCACTATGAATTAACGTTTAAAGGAAAAATAATTGACATAGCAGAAAATTAAATTTTACATATGTACTAACACTCCCCATCAATATCACAGGCATCACCAATATCTGAATTGACCATTTCTAATGGAGAATGTTCTTTAGCATAATTACTCCAAGCCTTGTCTAGTGTGTCTTTAAAAACATCAGGATGCTGTGCTCCTGAAATACCATATTTACCGTCAAGCACAAAAAACGGTACGCCTCTTACACCCAGCTGCTGCGACTCGTAAATATCGTATTGTATTTTATCGGCATACTCACCAGACTCTAAAACTGCTTTCACTTTATTAGCATCAAGACCGACCTCTACAGCCAAGGCTGTGATGGTATCAAAATCAGCGATGTTCTTTCCTTCAGTGAAATAGGCTTTCAGAAAACGCTCTTTCATGGCATCACCTTGTCCTTGTGTTTTGGCATACTGAAGCACCCGATGCGCATCTTTAGGATTGGCTACTACCGCCATGTCCATATTATATTCCAACCCTTCCTGAGCGGCCATGTCCACCACCTGTTGGGTGATCTGCTTTGCCTGCTCAATGGACCAGCCTTTTATCTCTGCCAGATACTCCACATTCTTTTTATTGGGGTCAGAAACCATATCAGGATTCAATAAAAAGCTCTTCCACTCCACCTCTATTTTATCTACATGCGGATGATTCTTCAATGCATTTTCAATTCTTCTCTTCCCGATGTAACAAAACGGACAAACTATATCAGACCAGATTTCTATCTTCATTGCTTAATTATTTTTCTTGTACCACCTCAATATTAACTTACTGTCATTCTGGAAAATATTAACCTAAATTTTAAAAAGGTTAATATTTATTCAGAATCTAAAAATCGCTTCTTTCGAGATTGCGGATGATTTTCTTTTAAGAATTAAAGATTGAAAGAAAAATTCCGTGGTAACGTACTCAAGAAATATTGCGTTTATTATTCACTAGCTCAAATTATAATCAAACCAAGCCCAGAAGAGTTCAATGTTTAATCAAAAAATTTTTACAACGCTTTTAAAATAGTAGCGGCCTGCTCTAACTGATCATCATCAAAATCAAGATGGGTAACTAAGCGAATGTCTCGGCTACCAAAGGCAACTGCCAAGATTCCCTTTGATTTCAATCTTTCTAACGTTTCAGAAACCTTTAACCCTTCCTTCAAACGGAAAATAATAATGTTCGTATCTACAGGCATAACACTTTCTACTATGGAACTTTGAGATAATGCCTCCTCCAATGCTCTGGCTCTTTGATGGTCCTCTTTTAACCTATCGATATTATTTTCTAATGCATAAAGTCCTGCAGCCGCAAGATATCCTGCTTGCCTCATGCCTCCACCCATAAACTTTCGTACCCTTCTGGCTTTATTTATCCACTGATGACTGCCCACCAAAAGTGAACCAACAGGAGCCCCTAAACCTTTGGAAAGGCATATGGAAATGGTATCAAAATATTGATGATAATCAGAAGGGTTTTCCCTTGTTTCAACCAGTGCATTGAACAACCTAGCACCATCAAGATGCATCTTTAGTCCATGTTTTAAAGCCACTTTATGAATAGGTTTAATATGTTCCAACGTGTAGTAACAGCCGCCACCTTTATTAACGGTGTTTTCGAGTGATATAATTGATGATTTTGGATAATGAATATCATCTGGATTAATTTGAGCTTCTATCTCTCTGGCTTTAAGTATGCCCCTATCACCATCTAAAAACCTAAATGAAAGTCCGCTGGTGCCTGCCACGCCACCTCCCTCATATCGATAAATATGAGCTCCTGAATAGCAGATCACCTCCTCATAGGGCTGCGATAAAACATGAATGCCTATCTGATTGGTCATGGTACCTGATGGGCAAAATATAGCTGCTTCAGCACCTAAAATGGCAGCGCCTTTTTCTTCTAATTCTATAATGGAAGGATCCTCACCAAAAACATCATCGCCTACCCTTGCCGACATCATGGCGTCAAGCATTCCTGGGGTGGGTTTAGTAACTGTATCGCTGCGTAAATCTATCATATTCAAAAATTTGCTAGAAGTTAAATGTTTTTGTGAAAGTGACAAAGCAAGGCTTGAGGAATGGCTTATATCCTTGCCAGATTTATTCTGGCATCCCTTTCAGTGGACTACACTCATGCATCCTACAACAGTGTTCAGAATGATTCAAGTTGTTTTAAAGTTAACAAAGCAAGAGACCCCTGAATACCTGCCTGTCGGCAAGGCAGGAATCCGGGGAGAGTTATAATGAAGTTTTTGCACCTTGCTTTTTAAAAAGCACTATCATTCAAAGCCTTCACCAACCCCCTTTTGATCACCTCCATTTGCGGAGTACCTACATACTTCTGATTGATCTCCAGCTCAACACCTAAATACTTATCTGATGGATATTGCTTC
Source organism: uncultured Roseivirgaceae bacterium (assembly GCA_964351175.1). GTDB lineage: Bacteria > Bacteroidota > Bacteroidia > Cytophagales > Cyclobacteriaceae > Fulvivirga. The sequence continues at coordinate 3,088 of CAYGNU010000074.1, forward strand.
CTCAAATAGGTAGTAAAACCATCATCGGCACCATTGTAAGGCAAGTTAATCATGGTTAGCATATTCGGAATTACAGCCGTAATTTTATCAATTAAATTGTAGGCATATTGTGCCTCATCAGCGATATTTTCATCCACCAAAACGCCAATATCCACCCTTCGCTCAATGCCATTGATAGCTGGAGTAAAGGAATGCATAGAAATATGAATGACCTGATCATTGGTTATATAAGCCTTGTTTATTTCATCAATAACCTCTTGCCGATATCCCCGATGATAGTTGTCTATCACTATTTTCTTTTCACTATCTGAAAGTGACACACTGAATTCAGAAAATAGCTCTGGATTATGCAAAGATCGGTTAGCCTCGACTAAAAGACGAGATACCTTCTGATAAAAGAAAGGTGCTTCCAAATGTCTTGCGACATATTTTCCCAATTCCATGGCGCCTATGTCCCACCCACGATGTGAAGCTAGTATTTCTGTTTTACCTTCGAAAAGTGGTATATATAATTTTGGTATGTAATTGCCGGCATGCTCACAGCTAATTATGATTTTGCTTTTTCCCATACGACAAACAGTTCGTTATTTGCTAAACAGTCTCCTACCTCCTGAAATACTAACTTGATATTATCTTCAGAATACACATTATCCAGCGCCTTCAAAATTCTCGTAGCCAAGGTGCCTTTATCTATAATAGCTTCTATTGTTTCCTTCCAAGGTGCCATCTCATCAGGATAAGCAGCTACAACTTTTGATAAAATATGGCTCCATACTTCTTTTGCTTCCACACTCTCTTTATCAATACCAAAAACCTGTAAATATGCCTTATTGTCGATGATGGCTGATTCTGCATTTCTCATTGTTTCCTGCAAAATTTCATTCAATGGCTCGGCTTCCCACAACTGCTGGTCATGGAAACTAATAAACTGCTCGCTCACTAACATTTTAAGGGTATTAATAATCAAAGCAACAATAGCCATATCAGCTTTAGGACATTCCTGAATGTCCATGATCCTTATCTCAATACTACCTCTATCAAACCTTGCGATTGCTCCACGTGAGTTCATCCAGATTGGGTCAAGAATACCATCAGCGTTATATTTTTCGATATCATGGGTTATTTTATCGTAGATCAACTTATGATAATGCCTTTTTGAAAAAGCTCTTTCTGGAATAACCTTTCCTGTAAGAGAAGGAATTACCCTTTGATTCTTTTGATAATAGTCCATCCTCTTATCCTTAAAACCAGTATTCTTTCCTCCTAATATCGGTGAGCTTGCTGCAATAGCTGGAATCAAAGGTAAAATCAACCTTATTGCTGCGTGTAATTTTGCAAACTCAGCATCATCATAAAATGGTAAGTTGATGTGTGTACTCTGCAAGTTTGACCAGCCATGTCCTTTACAATTGAACATCTTATTATACAGCTCATATACGTCATTATTGTCATGCGGCCACAAATGTGTGTCCTTTGCTGGATCCATTAATGGGTGTGCGGCTGATGGCAATAATTTAGCGTCAAATTCACCAAGGTGTTTGTTCAGTGTTTTTACATTTTCAGCAAAAGCTTTTGCCATCATCACCAAATCGGCTTCAGGCTTAGTGCATTTTATTTCTACAACATGCAGTACCAATTCATTGGACCATGTCACTTCCTTATTTTCAATGTCACTGACATATTCACCTTTAATTTTCTTGAAAAGATTATCGGTAATAGGTCTGGTGGACATGGTATTTTTATCCACTATCATGTATTCAAGCTCAATGCCATAAGCCTGAAACAAATGTAATCTTGAGCTACTCATTATTCTTCTAGTCTTTCTACGAACGTTTCCATAATCTTTGTATAGAGGCCATTTTTCAACACTCTATCTTCAATTCCAGCATCAATGCTTGGGTTGTCATTAATCTCAATAACATAAAATTTGCCATTAACCTCTTTAATATCTACACCATACAAGCCATTGCCTATAAGGGCTGTAGCTTTAAGGGCCATATCAATAAGTGCCTTTGGCGCATCAGCCACTGCCAATGTTTCACTCTTTCCGTCTCGGTGCTGGTCATCCTTTTTCCAGTTAATAATTTGCCAGTGATTCTGCGCCATAAAATAACGGCATACATATAAAGGCTTCTTGTTGATAATACCTATACGCCAGTCGTAAGTAGTAGGCATAAACTCCTGAACAATCAATAGCTCAGATTTTTGAAACATATCTTTCAAAACAACCTCGAGTTCAACTTGATCTGCCACTTTTTTTACTCCTTTAGAGAATGACCCATCAGGTTGTTTTATCACCATAGGAAATTTAAAACTGTCAGGGATAACCTGATAGTCTTTTCTTACAATGTGAGATTTCGGAACAGGAATTTTGTTAGCCACCAAAAGCTCGTGGAGATATACCTTATTGGTGCATCTTAAAATTGATCCGGGATCATCAAATACTACCAAACCTTCAGCCTCTGCCTTTTTAGCAAATCTGTAAGTGTGATGATTCACATTGGTAGTCTCTCGAATAAATAAAGCGTCAAACTGTACCAGCTTGGCAAAGTCATTTTTGGTGATCATCTCTGTATTAAAACCTAGCTTATCTGCTGCTGCAATAAACTTCTGCAATGCCTGCGGGCTTGACGGAGGGTTGGCGTCATCAGGATTTACCAAAATAGCAAGGTCATATTTCTTCCGTGCATATTTCTTCCGGACAACATTTTTGCCAGTAAGGTAATAATGTAAAGCTTCCTGAAGCTTTTTAAAACCGGATTCATCCAAATTCTTTAAATGCAAAGGCTTTAATGATTGCAGCTGCCATTTATCCTTTTTAGAAAAAATAGCCTGAATTATAGGGACTTGAAATAAGTTAAAAAGGAGTATGCCAAGCTTAGAATAGCTCACATTATCCACCTGACCGAAGTAGATATTAATCGTTACTTTGGTAGTGTTTTCTCCTTTAAGCGTATCTTGAATAAGTTTGTCAAAATCATCTGCATCATCTTTGATAAATGACGGAAACCTAAAATCCTGCAATGTGGAAATTTCGGGTATAACCTTATGAGATCTAGCCTCAGCCAATAAAGACACATAATACCCTAAACTTTGATATTGATGTGAGCGGCAAAGGTTTACAATCATATAATTCTTTGACTCCAGATATGCACTGTTGCTAAAGTATTCTGATGGAGAAATGATAGTTCCTCCTTCAGCATTAATTTTCCATTTCTCAGGATTTTCGGTAATGATTAATTTAGGCATTATAGTGTTTTTGGATGTATGATTAACAAATTGGCATCGTAGGTCATTACGCCTAACATAATTGAGTTTATAAGCTTATGAAATGTAACTGGGTAGTGTTGCTTGTCACTAATTGGGTTGTCCGCCAAGGGGTCAGCGACATACACTTCCTTGTGATTATAGCCTTTAATGACAACAAAATGACCACTAGGCTTACCTGCCACATCATCAAATCTAATTTCAAAGTCTCCAATTTCTCGAGGACTTTCATATAAGTATGTTGCACTTAAGCCTGTCAATATTGGAGTGCCAGTTTCAAGGTGTTTTCTTAAAAAACCAGGTGTCAATTCTTCAAATTTTATCTTACCACCATTTTGTAAGAATTTCAAATACGACTTAGTAGCTGCTTTGAGTCTCTTGGCTTTTGGGTTACTATTTAACTGTTGCTTGAGTTTATCTGCGATATCAACATCCGCCTTAAACCAAGTAGGATCAAATGTGGTGAGGTTATAGGTGTAAATAGTAACCTGATAACCTCTTGCCAATGCATGATTACCTAAAGTAACGGCTATGGTGCCACCTGTTTTAAGTTGTTTTACTTGACCTATAACATCTGTCAATTTTATTTCATCTTGATAATATTGATAAACAGCCTGTAGACATGTAGGCCCGCAGGTAACATCATCAGGTTGTTTTCTAATGTCAAGAGAAAGAATTGTTTTATGGTCGTTTGTAATCATTTGTATATCTTCAATAGCCTAATTAAGACGCAGCTAAAATAAAAAGTCACACATGCTCAACAGAAATCTAACAGACGAAGAAATTGTACTTTTATTGAGGACAGATGGTAACTCAAGGTACTTTACTTTGTTAGCTGAGAGGCATGAAAAGGCTATATTAAAGAAGTGTTTTTCTTACACTAAGGATGAGGATGCTGCAGAAGATTTGTGCCAAGAAATACTGATTAAGCTATTTTTGAAAGTCAAAGATTTTAAAGGTGACTCAAAATTTTCAACATGGCTTTTTTCCATAGTTCATAATACATGCATTGATTACCTGAGAAAAAACAAGAAGAATATTCAAAAGGTAATTACGGATAAAATGAAGGAAGATGTAGCCGATCTAATAGAAGGGGTAGATGAGATACCTGAAGAATTATCGGAAAAAATATTATTTGAATTATTGGATGACATGACCTCTGAAGAGAAGCTTTTACTTCTGATGAAGTATAAAGAGAAACATCATATCAAGGATATTCAAGCGACACTGAACCTATCTGAAAGTGCTGTAAAAATGAGATTAAAAAGGGCCAGAGATAAGATTAATCTTTTGTATAAGACACACAAAAAATCTTCTCCCTGACCCGAGTATTAATTATTAAATCTTCTCTTGAAGTGCTTCTATCTTTGCTTGAGCAAAGGTATTACCTAAAGATTGAGATTTTTTATACAGTTCTATTGCCTCCTGATAAGTCTCCTTTCTCTTCTTAGGCGCCAATTTAGTTCTAGTCGCTGCCAATTCCATGGCCTCTCCTCTTGCAAAGAAAGCGTCTGCTTCAGACACTTCTGCCTTAATCATTAACTCCTCCATTTTAGCTTCAATTAAAGCTAACTCCTGCTCCTTGATCATGATCATTTGACCTTTCTCTTCGATCTCCATAGACTGCAAGTTTACCTTCGAGATCAAACCCTTATTCTCTTCTTGATACATGGCTACCTGATCTTGCAGTTTTGTAATTTCTGTGTTCTTGGTAGTCAATTCCTTTTGAAGTTTTTTGACTAATGAAGAATAAGAAGAATTATTCTTATTCATATCCGCTAATTTCTTACGAGTATCTTTCAAATAATTCTGGATGCTTTTCATCCTTGTCTCATAGTCATCAGGTTTAATACCTGTCTCAAGGTTGATTCTAAGTGAATTTCTTTCCTTGTCGATAGAGTCCATAAGCGCTGACACTTTTGCCAACTGCTCACCTACCACCTTATCATTCTCAATTTGGATGTTTAGGCTGTCCATTGCAGCCTTAAGCGCTGCATTTTCTGTTTCTAATTGCTCAGTGTTACACGAAGCAAAAGCCAATAATATTACTGGCAGAATAAATAATTTTTTCATTTATTTTATAAGTTGAGACCATATGACGGATACTTAAAAAAAGGTCACATTTAATGAAGAAATATTTAGGTTTTGAGTTTTCATGCTATTCAAAATTGTCAGATATCAGTCCTTATGGTTAATATTATAGTATTAAAACTGATCCCAAGTCAGGAAATTATAATTTTAGTGCCATGAAAAAATCCATTATAGTCGTTCTTATAGCATTTGCTATCACCAGTTGTTCTGATAAAAATGATGATGCACAATATGTAGTAGACCAAGCAAGGCTTGCAGCAGGAAATGATAAGCTTGACAAGGCACAGGTGGAGTTCGAGTTTCGAGATATAGAATATGGGGTCAAGCGCTTGGAAGGCCAATATGAAATGGTTCGTTTGTTTAAAGACTCTTTGGGTGTAATTAGAGACCAGTTAACCAATGACGGATTTCAAAGAGAATTAAATGGAACTGTTATAGACGTACTTGATTCCATGGCTGTTAAATACACGAACTCGGTAAATTCGGTCATCTATTTTGCGCTGCTACCCTATAACTTAAATGATGCTGCCGTTGTAAAAACTCATTTAGGAACTGAAACTATAAAGGGAAAAGATTACTACAAAATCAAGGTAGGATTTCAACAAGAAGGTGGTGGTAAGGACTTTGAAGATGAATTTATTTATTGGATAGATATGGAGAATTACTTTATAGACTATTTAGCTTATAGTTATCTGACTGATGGAGGTGGAATGCGTTTCAGAGAGGCATATAACCCGCGTACTGTAGAAGGGATACGAGCTCTGGATTATGTGAACTATAAGCCAACTTCTGAAATAAAACTTGAGGAAATGGGAAAGGCCTTTGAAGGTGGTCAACTGGAAGAACTTTCCAAGATAGAACTTGACAACTTTACCGTTGAGTTGCTTTAATCGTTGGTCTTAGAAATATTCTAGCCACTGTATAAAATAGTGGTACTAACGATGAGAATTGTAGCACCAAAAATCGGGTTGAGCTGCTTTCAATTTTAAATGCTAAAACTTGTTCTATAGCTTTCAGGCAATTGTTAAAACCGATAAGTAAGACAATATTTAAAATTACTAAACTCAGTATGTTCAGGGCCAGTCCATTAGATGCCTCGCCCATTATCTTTTTATTATTAATGAATATAATGAGCACAATTACCATCAGCGGTAACACCAAACCATTTAGTGCCTGAGCAGCTATTATTACCGAAAGGGGTTTGAAATCCAGCATACCAAACAACATTCCAATTGCCAAAATAATCATCCAGGTTAATCGATAAACCTTACTTTTATCATGATGCTCCATAATAGATGATGTAATCATAGCGGCAGCCATTGGAGAGGTAATAGAAGATGTGATTCCCGCAGCGAAAAGCCCAATACCCATAAATACAAAAGCCCAATTACCTAAGTATTTTCCAAGCACTGCGGCAACATCTGCGAAACCACTTTTCGTACCTGCCTGAGTGGCAACCAAAAGTATGGCTATAGATATCATTCCTCCAAAAATCACGGAGATAGACAGTCCAAAACGCATATTTTTTAGTACTTCATTTTTTGCTACTCCTGCCCCCAGAAATAGGTTATAAGGAACTATAGTTGTGCCGACTAGACCCAAAACTATCCATGAGGCACCATCAGGTATATTGGGAATAAATGCTCCAGATACAATTTCTGAAAATGATAGTGGCACTTGAAAGGCTAAAAATAGAAACATCAGTCCCATTACTGCTACCAAAATACCTAGACTGGTTGTGATAAACTTGATGCTACCTTTTAAAAGCAGTAAAGAACAGCATAACCCAATTATTATTATCAACCATATCTTGCTAAGACTGGTAAATAGCAACACGCCACTAACCGCTCCTAAAATATTGCCAGCCTGATAAGCTGCGCAACCAAGTATTACTGAGAATCCAATAAAATAAACACCAAAAGTATTTTTTGATTTTTGCTTCATTATTGTACCCAAACCTTGACCCGAAACAATAGTGATTCTAGCAGCCATTTCTTGCAGCACCAAACATGCAATGGTTGAGAAAACTAACGCCCAGATCAACTGGGTGCCATATTGAGCGCCAGCTGCAGTAGCTGTTGCCAAGGTACCAGGACCAATAAATGCCGCTGAAACAATTGACCATAGAAGTATTGAAGAGATGCGTTTATTTAATTGCATTCGTTATCATTTACCTTTGAAGCGTTTATTGTATTCATTATCAGTATCTTGACAAATAAAATTGTTTTCAATCTACTTAAAAATAGCTACTTTTACTTGTTAACTCAATTACTACGAATATCACCAAAAATATCAATTATGGTAACTCCCAGTAGAATTTCAAAAATGCTTATGGCTTTCGCGCTGACAATGTGTGCTTCCTTTGCATTGGCTCAAACAGGAGTTCCTAAAATTGTTATCAATTCAGGCGGGCACTCAGGCAAAATATTCAACATTTTGTTTACCCCTGATGGACAGAAGATTATCTCAGTTTCAGAAGACAAAACCATCAGAATTTGGGACTCAAGGTCTGGTGAATTAATCAAAAAATTTGAAGCCGAGATAGGTAAAGGACCAGAAGGAATGTTTTACGCCTCTGCCATTAGCCCTGATGGGAAATATTTGGCTGCAGCAGGTTATCCAACAGCCGCTGAAAAAAGAAACCATATTATTTTAATAGATATAGAAAAGGGAGTTCAGGTAGGTACCGCTGTTGGGCATGACGATGTGATTAATAGTCTTGATTTTAATGGGACCGGAAAATATCTTGCTTCGGGCAGTGACGATGGAACAATAAATATTTGGTCTGTTTTAGAATCGCATGACATGCCACTAAAAACTACAATAAACGTTGGCGTAAGAGTAAGAGGAACATCCTTCAATAACAAAACCCAATCATTAGTAGTAGCCTCTGACCAACGAAGTGTATTGGTATATGATCTCTCTAAACTTGATGCTGGCGTTGTTAATTTCACACCTCGAGAATTGAAAGGTCATAAAGGCATGGTCCACAAAGCCGTGTTTTCTCCTGATGGGACCTACATTGCTTCAAGTAGCTTAAATAACGAAATGTTTCTTTGGCAACCAGATGGAAAATTGGTTAAAGAATTCAGCGATGAAAAAAATATTATTAATGCCTTAACCTTTTCCTTTGATTCAAAGATTCTAGTAGCCATGGATGTTTCTGGAGTTGGCCGTAGCTATTCTATACCTAGTGGAAATAAATTTGCAGACTTCAATGGTCATGATAATACCGTTTTCAGTGCGGACTTTTCTCCTGAATCAGAAACAGGAAATTATATTGTAGCCACCGCTGGCGGCAATAATAATCTTATTTATATCTGGAATCCTATTAATGGACGTTCTCAACAAACCATTAAGGGCCATGGAGGCACTATTTGGGATTTGAGTTTTGGCGAAGAACTTGACCTTTACATTTCCAATGAACAATCTAATAAAGAACGAGTAGTCCATAATTTTAAGTTTGATTTCTCCACTTTTGGCATTGCTGTTAATCCAAAAGAACCATCAATGGGGTCTACTGGATTTTTGTTAGAAGCCAATAAATCAGTAGAACAAACGGGTATCTATACCTTAGTGGTAGGAAGGGGTAACATTATACAAAATGATGAAAATGAAGATGGAAGAATTCTGGACTATCAGGTAAGGGCGAATGGCAATGTTATTGTCGGAAGTGACTTTTCTCTCAAGGAATATAGCCCAAGTGGTGGGATTCTTAAAGAATTTCTTGGCCACACTGCCGGAGTAAGAACTGTAACGGTTAGTAAAAATGGTAAATATATGGCCTCTGGTAGTGAAGCTAAAACGAAGAAGATTTGGAATCTGGATGTCTCAGGAGCCGACCGGAGGTG
>CAYGNU010000075.1:0-12212 GCA_964351175.1 uncultured Roseivirgaceae bacterium
TCGGTATGAGCTTCGTCTTAATCCCCTTAAAGATCTTCTTGTAGATTCTTTGATGCATTTTTTTCTAAAGTTTTTACATGCGAATATTTGTCAATTTTCTGAAGAGAGAGCTTTTTATTCTCAATACCAAGAACTGCAACTTTAAGAAAGTCGTCTTCTAAAATTAAGCCAATATATTGCTTTGTTTTAGCCATATTAATTTTAGTAATTAACCTCGCTCATTAATTGGAGCATTTTAGGTTTATTGTTGGCGTAATTTAAAGCAGATTCTTTAGAAATCTTACCTTCTTCATATAATCTTTTTAAGTCCTGTTCCATAGTATTCATTCCACGTTCTTTTCCTTCCATAAGCATCTGATAAATTTCGCCCACGTTATTATTACGTATTGCAGCTCTAACAGATGAGTTTGCCAGTAAAACTTCCTTAGCAAGCACTCTTTTTCCATCTAAACTTGGAACTAGTTTTTGACTTATTACACAAGTTAATACATCTGCAAGCCTTGCCCTAACACGGTTTTGTTCTTCTGTAGGCATTTCACCGAGAATCCGCTCAATACTTTCCATTGCAGACGAAGTATGAAGCGTGCCAAATGTTTTGTGGCCTGAGTCAGTTATTTCGAGTGCGGTCATTATCGTATCAGGGTCTCTAAGCTCACCAATTACTATAATATCAGGATCCTGCCTAAGCGCTTGAATTGCACCATCTTTAAAAGAAAGTACATCAGTCCCAACTTCTCTATGCCTTACAACAGATCGAATTGGTTCATGAATAAGTTCCACTGGAGAAGCTATAATTACAATATGAGCATCTACAGTACGATTGTTGGCATCAATTATAGTATCTAGGGTAGAAGACTTACCAGAACCAGTGATTCCTGTAACCAAGGTTAAGCCATATTTGTAGTATTTCAAACTAACAGCTTTTGCTACTTCGGCGTGCACTCCTAGTGATTTAAAAGGGCGAATGGTATTGTCGACCTTTCTCATATTTAAGCCAAGGTGGTCTAAATCAAAATACATATCTGCCCGAAATCGCTGTGTTGTATCTTTATTTAGATTTATGGAGTACGAAAAATCCAAGTTTTTATCTTCAATCAGTTTTTTACGCTGTGAGCTTAATAGGATATTGTGTAATAAAATATCGGTTTCTATAAACGGAATTTTTTTATCCATCTTTAACGGACTCTTATCTCCAAAAATCCGATACCATACTTTTCCAGCACATCCTGGACCTCCTAAATCAATATCTGAAGCATTGATTTTAATCATATTTAAAAGAAAAGCATCTAATATTTCTTTTAAGTCGACACGGAGACTAACATCTAATTCTTCTATTAAATCACCTATTCTTTCGTGTAAATCAATCCCACGCGCAGTTTTGGGGATGCGCTGAATAATAGGCTTTAGGAGCCCCGAAAATTTATCTATGTCTAATGCCGCCATGTATTTTCCATCTTTAGATGGAAATAATAGATTAATCTAGAGGTCTTTTGTTACGAAAAAAGTAATACATAAATAATTCTAGACCGTACTAAAATTACCAGTTAGAATCATTAAGCAATCTTTTTTTAAGATTTAATAATTGAACATTCATATTACTAATCTTTCTTTGCTGTATTTCGATGATATTTTTTGTGAAAATATTGAACAATTTTTCCGGTTTTTTCCTGAAAAAATTTAATGCTTCGTATCTTTCATACCGAAGTAGAACACAATCGCCTTCGGAAGTAACTTTAGCCATTCTGTTGTTTTTACTAAACAAGAAAGATTCGCCTAAAAAGTTACCATCAGATAAAATGGCTAATTGAATGTTATCCTTCCAAATTGCAACTCTTCCTTCTGCTACTAAATAGGCAGAGTTTACATATTCAGATTCATTTAGGATGATATCGTCCGATTGAAAACGCTCTTCTATACCAAGCTCTAGAAATTCCAAAACGTCTTCGTAATGAAAATTCTTAAGCAAAAGAGGTGGCTCTTTTAAAAATTTTTTAATGTGTTCTGACATCAATTCACCTGATCCATCATTATCTGTACTCATATCATCCTCACTTTCCTAAAGCTCTTAAATATGGTTTAAAATCATGATTAAAAACAACTCTTATAAAGATTCTAATCTTCAATGGTAGCTGCAATTACTTCTTCTATAGTAGAGGCACCTTCTTTAATTCTTTCACGTCCAGAACCTCTAAGTGTTAACATTCCCTGACTCATAGCCAGTCTTTTTATCGCATTTTCATCAATATCGTCACCAGCATCAAGAATAAGTTGTTTAAGTTCTTTCGAAAAAAACAATGCTTCATGTATAGCCGAACGCCCTTTAAAACCAGTATCTCCACATTTTTCACATCCAACTGCTTTATAGAAAGTTGTGGTTTCAATTTCTTCGTCTGTGAATCCAATTCCTTTTGCCGTTTCAGGATGGGGTTTAAAAACTTCTTTACACTCTTTACATAACCTTCTTATCAATCGTTGCGCCATTACTAAATTTACCGCATTGGCAATTAAGAAGGGCTCAATCCCCATCTTAAACAAACGAGAAACAGCACTGGGAGCATCATTTGTATGCAATGTAGAAAAGGTAAGGTGACCCGTATTCGCTAGTTTTATCGCTACACTTGCGGTTTTTAAATCTCGCATCTCCCCTACAAGTACAATATCAGGATCATGCCTTAGAATACCTCTGATACTTTGATCGAAAGTCATTGTAGGGCTTATTTTTAACTGTCTAGCCCCTTCAATTATATATTCTACCGGTTCCTCAATTGTTAATACATTTTTGGTAGGATCAATTACAGAGTAGAGTGCAGCTACAAGAGTGGTAGATTTACCACTACCAGTAGGGCCTGTAATAATTACGATACCGGAGGGCTGGGTAATGGATTTAACAAAGCTTTCCCTTGCATTTTTTTGAAGCCCTAGTAAATCTAAATCTCGAATTACCTTTCTATCATCCAAAATCCGAATAACAATCGATTCAAACTTTCTGTCGTATTGATTCCCAACAATTGGCATAATAGACACTCGATATCGAATGTTGTATCCATCAATTTGGCGCTGAATAAACCCATCCTGAGACGAATCACGCTCGAAACGATCAACATTTCTGGTCTTATCTTTTATTACCGCTGATATTGCTTCTGGTTTAACATTTTTTTGTTGATACCATAGCTGTAGCTTACCATCAATCCTAAATCTTATATCAGTTGATGTAGGGCCACTTGGAACAATATGCAAATCACTAACACCTTGACGCACAGATTCAACCAGCATCCCCTCAACAAGAGAATTGAGCATACTTTGGTTTATCTCAGCATCAATCTCCTCTTCGTCTATCTCTTGATCATTCTGCTCTATTTGAGGCTCTTCGTAATCGATCTCTTCAAGCAGATCTAAGAATTCATTCTTTTGTTCGTAAACTTTTGAGAGAATTTGATCAACAAGTTCGTAGTTGCAGTAGACTAATTCCGTTTGTTTAAATGTTAAACGGTTTATAATTGACTGTATATTGGGATCAGATGGATCTGCTGCTGCAATAGTAAGAGAACCATTTGTCCTTTGAAATGGAAGTGCTTTATGATGCACCAGATCATCAATTACATCTTCAGGAAGTTTTTCTACATTCTTCTTTATGTGATCAATAATATCATCAGGAACTATTTCAACATCTGGCAAAACTTCACGGAAGGCATACACCGTAGAAATTTCTTTCATAATTGTATGCCGATTAAGACCTATTTCCTGATAAAGGATTTGACCTAATCTTCTAGAACTACTTTCGGGCTCTTCCTCAAGAATAACAAGCGCATTTTGAAGCTGTTCATCAGTAACTACACCCTTGCTTACAAGGATATCTCCAATATGCCTCCTGATATTAATTTTGCCCATACGTTAGATTATTGCGCAGCAGGGTTAATTGTTGCTGATTCTGATGATACGACGGTAATTCCGATCAATGAAATCATAATAAATAAATTTATAAACAAATTTATAGTATCAATTACAGATTGCATTTTGTAGGTAGTCTGTATTTCGTAGTATTCAGCTAATTGTTTTGCGTTATCCCTTAGGGCACCAGACTCAGCTCCAAGTCTAAATCTACTAATCGCAGTATGTGGGAAAACTCCGGTAGCTTCCATAGACTCAATCAAACCAGCACCATCTTTCAACATTTTTTTGATAGCGACTTCCTTGATTTGTTTTTCGATATACTTATTTCTGCATGCTTCGGAAGCAACCTTTATTACTTCTATGTTTTGTCCTGAACCACTATACAGCGTATAAAATACTCTTGAAAAAATTTCAATACTTGTTTTATGCAATAAGTCTCCAATTACAGGTAGGTGAATCAAATATTTATCTATTATCAACTTACCTTTGGTTGTTCTTGCAAAGAAAATAAAGCCGACAATTGGGGAAAGAAATCCAAGAAGCAAAAATATCCAATTATCAGACAGCCAATAACTAAATTCGAGAGTTGCAGCTGTCATAGGAGGAAGCTCAATATTCATTTCAACAAAAAGTTCTGCTGTAGATGGAAAAATATAGCCTACATAAAATAATACTACACCAATAACTGCAAGAACTGTAACAGCAGGCATCATTAACGATCGTTTTAAATTCTTTTTAAATTCAGCATCTCTTTCAAGAAATTTGGCTGTACTGTCAAAAACGAGTGCCATATTACCTGATGTTGACGCTACGCTAAGCATATATGCTGCGAACTTTCCAAAAATTGGTTCGTGCTTAGTATAAACCTGTACTCCCTCTTTACCGTCTTTAAGATCTTTTTGAATTTCTTTAATTACTTCTTTCATCCGCTTATTTGAAGAATCTTCAATCAAAAGATTTAGAATTTCATCAAACGTAAGTTGTTGTTTAAGAAGATCGGCACACATTCTGATGAAAGATACCACTTCAGTCATTGGTACCCCTCCTTTAAAACTGAAAAGCTTTTTATTGATGCTTATAACCTGATATCCTAGCTTTATTAAAGCACGTTCCAGTTCTTCTTTATTATATGCCTCCTGTTCCCCATTTACAGGTTTTTTACCAGCTCTCTTAACTTTATAAAGGAAAACTGCTTTTTGGTCTAGCGATTGAATGGTTAGCTTATTGGTTTTCGAAAGGCGATCAACCTTTATTTGTGCTTCTTTTTTGTTCTCAGCTTCAAATTCTGTTTGTACTGATTTACCTAAGGGTGATACTGCTTTTAACCTAAACTGTGGCATAAATATATTACTAGATTATAGATTCTTTACTCTTCCCACTCTATCTTAGTACTATAAACAACTAATGTGAGATCGTCAAGATCACTTTTAGGAACAGCTTTTATTTTGAAGTAAGAAGCGTTGCGTTCAGAAATGGAATATTCACTAATAACAGAAGCGGTATCCAAACGGATATCTTCCATAGTTATGTTAGCAAAAGATTGATTTCCACCACCTAATGCAGTTGGCGTGGTGTAATAAAGACGCCCAAAAGAGGCGGCTTCCAATACTTCTTGCCGGATGAGATCTTTATAAGATTCATCTCTAAAATTTTCGAAAAGTATAAGACCTACTATTGATGACAAGCCTACAATAATAGATACCAACACAATTAACAGTAGTTGTTGCTGTCCCATAGTTAAAAATCATTAGATAAAAAAAAAGCTTCCCATCAGATGGGAAGCTTATAGCTAGATAAATCTGATTATAGATTATCAGTGAATACTGTATTTCCTGGACTTACTGTAGCAGCAATAGTAGTTGCTCCAAGAGTAGCTGTAGAAGTAAGTGAAACATCACCAACTGTTCTACTTGCAGGATGTGCTGTTACAACAAATGAACCAGCAGCAGGGCTACTGATAACATAGCGACCATTTGCATTGAATGCATTAGTACCAGCTGCGTCTACTGTGTCAGCAGCAAATGCAATGTTGTTGAAAGTTACAGAAGCAAAGCTATTACCACCACCACCAAGCATAGTTGGTTTGATGTAATATCCTTGTGCTGAAGCAGCGATAGAAGCGATATCGTTTCTAACTGCATCTAAGTTTGCAGAATCTGCAGAACTTGAGAATGTGTTGATTGCAACTACAGTTGCGATACCAACGATGATTGTTACTAAGATTACGAGAAGTAATTGTTGTTGACCCATGATGATCTCCTAGGTTTGTTTTTTGTTTTTGTTAAATCGTTTATTGATCTGTTCCAAAGTTCAGAAATACTGATAAGAAAAAAAAGTTAGAATCTTCTTAGCCTATTAGTGTACAATTAGCCAATTTTAATAAAAGGAGTATATTTGTTTGATGTTGTTACAATCTATTGTGGAGAAAAAATTATTCCCAATTAATTATTGTAATATAAACTACGCGTCCTAGATGTTTACAAATAAATTGGTTAATTGAGCTAAACTAAATTTTCTAATGAACCGACCTGAACAAGTAAACCCTTATTATATAATATTTTCTCTATGGTTATTAGTTTTTGCCGCTAGTAGTCAGGTAATGATAATATCTCCAATTCTTCCAAAAATTGGGATTGAATTGAATACATCTGAAAGTCTACTTGGTAACCTAGTTACCGTTTATGCTGCAATGATTGGTGTTTTCGCTATAATTATGGGACCGTTATCTGATAAGATCGGAAGGCGAAAGATTTTACTCATAGGTAGTGCAGGAATGACAATAGCCCTTCTACTGCATAGCATGGCTAACAGTTTCACTTCTCTTTTGATTTTAAGGGCTTTTGCTGGAATGGCAGGTGGTGTATTAAGCGGATCTGCAGTTTCTTATGTTGGAGATTATTTTCCGTACGAAAAAAGAGGATGGGCAAACGGCTGGATAATGAGTGGAATTGCCATGGGACAGATTTTAGGAATCCCTTTAGGTACTTTTTTAGCTGATGTTCATGGCTTCAAATTTCCCTTTATACTATTTGGTGTAATAATGGGATTAACAACCATACTTATTTTCTTTAAGCTTCCACAACCAAATGTAGAACTTCAAGTTTCTAAAATCACCTTTAAATCAACGTTCAAAAAATATGGTGATCTACTTAAACAAAGAGATATTAAAGCTGTAGCATTTTCTTACCTACTAATGTTTTTGAGCTTATCTATTTTCCTTATTTATTTACCAGCTTGGTTAACCAAAGAGTTTGGAGTTAGTTTGAGTGAAATTGGATGGCTTTTCTTTGCCGGAGGAATTGTTAATGCCATTACAGGACCTAATGCTGGTAAATTGTCAGATCGTATTGGTAGAAAAAATATGATTATTGCTTCTTGCTTAGGTCTTGCTACGCTAATGGCATTAACTACATATCTTGTTACTTCTTTTTGGATGGCGTTTCTCTTATTCCCTATTGCAATGCTTTTGATTGCAATGCGTATCAGCCCTTTTCAAGCCCTATCTTCGGAACTTGTTAAATCAAATAATCGAGGCTCGCTTATGAGTCTTCTTGTTGCTATTGGAAATGTTGGAGCTGGATTGGCAGGAAGTATTGCCGGACCTCTTTATGAAAAACTAGGCTATTTAAGCAATACATTATTTGGGGCATTCACAATAATTTTGACTGCCTTTATTGTTTGGAGGTACGTTCCTGAACCTGATATTCGTCAAACTGTTCAAGAATCTTTGGAAGTAGCTGAATAAAAAGAGTATTTTCAATTTGAGTTTTTAATATCATCTTACATCTTAATTCGTGTAACGTTATTCTCACAGATGTCTCTCTAAAAGAAAAAAATATGAAGCGATTATATTCCTACGCATTAGTTTTGTTGGTTTTCTTAATTAGTTGCCAACCATCTAGTAAAGATTTTGTCACCATTCAAGGTGAAGTAAACGACAGTTCAAGTGGCAACCCAATTGCTGGAGCCGCGTTAATTATTATTTCACCAACTTCATTAAATGGTACTTTTACTAGCTCAGACTCATCAGGGAATTATCTTTTTGACGAATTGGATATAAGCGAAGCTACTGACGTTTCAATCCGAGTATCACAGAACGGGTATAACTCTTCTGAAAAAACTATTACAGCACTTCCTAAACAGTCTATTAACCTTGACTTCAGTTTGGCAGAAGAAGGTACTGGTAATGGTGGGGATAACGGCGGAGATAATGGAGGAGATGATGTTGTTGTAGGTGAGCCTGGAATACCTGCTGCTATAGTATTAACTAAAGTTTCTGAGACTGCTATTAACATCCGACAAACAGGCGGTATTGTAAACTCAACGTTTAGCTTTGAAGTGCAAGATTCCTCTGGGAGGAATATGAATGAAGACACTCCTGTAGAAGTAAATTTTAGAATTATTAAGGGTCCAAATGGTGGGGAATCTGTTGTACCTCAAAAGGTTGAAACTGATGCAACAGGAGCGGTTGTGTCAAATTTATTTAGTGGAGATTCTGCTGGAGTAGTACGACTAGAAGCATTTATTGTTCGTGATGATGGTGTAAGAATTTCTTCTACCCCAATTTTAATTGCTATAAATGGTGGTTTCCCTTCTGCTGATCGATTTTATGTAGCACCTAAAGATTTTAACCTTGAAGGCTATGGTTATTTAGATTCTGGAATAACTTATGGCATTACTGCTAGTGTAGGAGACAGGTATGGAAACCCTGTAAAAGTTGGAACAGCGGTAGATTTCAGAACCGAAGCCGGACGCATAGACGGGTCGGCAACTACTGATTCAAGAGGATTTGCAACGGTTCAATTAAGGCCTGATGGAAGTAAACCAAGAGAAGGAACAGCTGATGTAGGCTTCTTTACCGTAACTGCTAAAACTGTTGATGAGGACAATAATTACATAATTAGAGATGTATTACTACTCTTCACTACAAGAACAGCAAATATCTCATTCACGAGTGGAAGTTTTACCATTCCTGAAAATGGATCTGACATTGTTACTTTTACAGTTACTGATCTAAACGGAAGACCAATGGCTGCCGGAACAAACTTAAGAGTCGAATCTCTTGGAGATATTGAAGTAACAGGTGACGTAGATGTAAAACTTGGAGACTACTTTACTACAGGACCTGGGAAAACGGATTTTACTGTAACCCTTGCTGACACTGACGATGAGAATAATACATCACAAGGTGCTACAATGACCGTTACTGTTACAACTCCTTCCGGTAATGTAACTACTGCAACCATTTCCGGAACCAGATCTAAAGTCCCTAGAAACTAAATAAAAAAGCCACTCAAATTTGAGTGGCTTTTTTATTTCTATTACTATCCCTTATATAAAGAATTAGAATAGAAAGTTCTTATTATTTCTATTCACGATAAAAACCAGATGCAAGTAGAAAAGCAACATCGCTCCCTTTGGAGTGATATTAAGTCCTCTATTTCGGGTACAGAGCTAGATTTTACCGAAGCAAAATTAGGTAGGGCTATTCTATTATTATCCATTCCAATGGTATTGGAGATGTCTTTGGAGTCTATTTTTGCTATTGCTGATATTTTCTTTGTATCAAGGTTAGGCGCAGAAGCTGTGGCAACCGTAGGGATTACGGAATCTTTAATAACTATTGTTTATGCAATAGCTGTAGGACTTTCAATGGCTACTACTGCTATTATATCTCGCCGAACAGGTGAAAAGGATGGTGAAGGCGCTGCAAGAGCCTCGGTTCAGTCAATAATCGTTGCATTTATTGCATCCCTCCCAATATCATTGATTGGGATTTTCTTCGCCCCCCATTTGCTAGGTTTTATGGGAGCTGAAGAATTAATAATTGAAAAATACTCCGCCTATACATCAATAATGATCGGAAGTAATGTAGTTATCATGCTTCTATTCGTAATTAACTCAATTTTCAGAGGATCAGGAGATGCTTCTTTATCGATGCGAGTATTATGGCTTTCAAATGCACTTAACATCATACTTGATCCTATACTGATTTTTGGCTGGTGGATATTCCCTGAACTCGGGATTAAAGGAGCTGCTATCGCAACCGTAATTGGAAGAGGAACCGGGGTATTATTTCAATTTTATATTTTAATAGGAGATCGAACCCGTATTAAAATTCTTAAAGAGCATCTTGTTTTTCAGTGGGATATTATCAAAAACTTAATTCGGGTTTCTATAGGCGGGATTTTTCAATGGCTAATTGCCACATCAAGTTGGGTGGTTTTGGTAAAAATATTGAGTTCCTATGGTAGTTTTGTGGTAGCAGGTTATACTATCGCAATCCGAATTTTCATATTCTCTATTTTACCCTCTTGGGGTATGAGTAATGCTGCTGCAACTCTAGTAGGTCAAAATTTAGGAGCAAATAAACCCAAAAGAGCAGAGCAATCTGTTTGGGCTGTAGCTGGAATTAACATGGTTTTTTTAGGGCTTGTTGGAGTTTGCTTCTTCATATTTTCAGATTTTTTAATGCGATTGTTTACTTCAGAGCTTGCAGTAATCGAAATCGGGGCGAAATGCCTTCGAATAATTAGCTATGGATATTTATCCTATGCATTTGGAATGGTTGTAATACAAGCTTTTAATGGAGCCGGAGATACAAGAACCCCTACTTTCATAAATTTTATATGTTTCTGGATTATTGAAATCCCTCTGGCTTATTTCTTAGCCAAAGAATTAGGATGGGCGCAGGAAGGGGTTTTTTATTCTATTGTAATCTCTGAAACTGCTCTTGGAATAATTGGACTGATATTGTTTAAACGCGGAAATTGGAAACAAACCAAAGTATAATTTATGAAAGTGACTGTGAACTTAGAAACAGGTGGACGAAGAGGCAAACAAGTAACCGTAATCAAAGGAATCACTCATAACCCTCAGGTAATTGAGAAATTAGAAAAATATCTATAGTCTGAATTAGGAACCGGTGGCACAACCAAAGGAAAGGTGATTGAAATACAAGGAAATCACATCCCAAAAATTAAGGCAATACTCCTGAGCGAAGGTTATGAAGTAAAGTAATTAAAGAGATACTTTACTTTCCTGTTTCGGATCTAAATCATACAACGAAGAAGCTGTTGCCTGAATGGTTTTGTACCACTCATTTCCAAACTTATCGTTAATGGTGTAAAAATCAGCGAAGTCAGGCCTTCTCAAGTTCATTTTCCATTCCTGAGTTTTTGATTTGAACGTAGGATCAAGATGAAGCAATTCATGATAAATCATCATCTCCTTAGTTTTGGAATCGAGCATATCCCAAAGCTCACCTGACACTTCTATCAAATAGTCATTTCCAGAGTAATATTTTACTTCGCGAGTAGCCTTCATACACTTGGCTGCTTTCTGTTTTGAGATATGAGGGTACACCAAAAAATAGCCTACTTCAGCAGGTCCAAAGTCGAGTTTAAAATCTGTGATTACTTTTTTGGCAATCGCCTCTATTTCGGGCGACTCCATAAGTTGTTTGTCTGTAGATGTTATTTCAGACGGCTCTAAAAAATCGTTTTCTTGCATTAAAAATTTTATTGATGAATTACTTTGATTTCGGAACAACCACACTGGTTGCTACAATTGAATATTCTTTTTGCTCTCCCTTAATATCACTGGCATCTTTTCCCGCATCCTCGGCGTAATGCTTAGCCTTTTCTTCGGTAAGTGTTTTTACACTAAAGTCACCAACCAACATTACTTCCTTTCCCTGAGAATCAGTAGGTATGAAAAAACCATAATCTTTAAAAGTTACACGAGCAGTAAAATCTCCATCTTGTGCAACAAAAAAGCATCCTTTTTTTGAGCAAACTTCCGCCACCGAAGTTTTTAAAGTAACTAACGAAGAAATATTCTCTCCGCTGATTATCTCAGAAAGCGTTTGTGGTTTCAATGTTTCCACTTCAATTTGTGAACCGAATACTTCGTAAGCGTCTGTTTCAATTACGGGATCTGATAACCGAATAACCTCAGTTTTATCCTGAGCAAAAACAGAAATTGTTAAAAAAATTGAAAGGGTAAGTAGAGCAACTTTTTTCATAATATAGTATGTGAATTAATTTTCTTAAAGGTAGAAACTTCCAACACTTTATTCACCTCAATTATCATCAAAAAATCATTTTACGATTTAGAGATTGGTTTACTCCGCATAACTCTCTACCCTTAGTTATGAAAAGTATTGTAACAGTAATAGGCACCTTTCTATTTAGTATTTTTGTAGAAGGTTTTGTGCGTTTAATAGTCATTTTTTATCATCAAGAAGAATTTGTTTTCTTTGGAACAGCCTCTGTTCCCGGAATCTCTTGGGTATTCATTATCCTTGTTTCGGTATTAGT
>CAYGNU010000076.1:0-12196 GCA_964351175.1 uncultured Roseivirgaceae bacterium
TTAAAAGTATGATTTTCGTAATTATGATTGTCTTCGGTATTCTGAGCTATGCCGTTAGCGCAAGATTAAAAAGCAAGTTCAAAAAGTATTCTCAAATACCTTTGACTAAGAATCTTTCAGGGGCAGAAATAGCCAAATTGATGTTAGCAGATCATGGTATTCATGATGTGGAAGTGATTTCAGTTCCAGGAAAACTTACCGATCATTATAATCCTGCAAATAAAACAGTTAACCTAAGCCCAGAAGTTTATAATGGTAGAAATGCTGCTGCTGCTGCTGTAGCTTCTCATGAATGTGGGCACGCTGTACAACACGCTACTGCATACAGCATGTTAGAATTTAGATCTGCTATGGTACCTGTGCAAAACGCAAGTGCTAAAGTTCTTAATGTTATTATGATGGTTATGTTATTTGGAGGGTTTTTTCTATTCTCAGCCTTTCCAATAAAACTAGTGCTAATGGTTATTATTGGAGCATACGGAGTAATGACGTTATTTTCTTTTGTTACCCTTCCAGTTGAATTTGACGCAAGTAAAAGAGCTCTGGCCTGGATTGATGAGAGAGGTATCGTAAATAGTCAAGAACATGATATGGCAAAAGATGCTCTTAAATGGGCAGCAATGACCTATGTCGTTGTCGCATTGGGATCACTAGTTACTCTGTTATATTATGTGAGTATCTTTTTGGGAAACAGAGACTAATTCCAAATGTAAAATAAATGTAATTTTGAGGGTCAGAGTAAACATTCTGACCCTCTTTGTTTTTATAAGAAAAAAGAAAATATAACCATGAATTTTGAATTGACAGAAGAGCAGTTAGCGGTTAGAGATGCTGCCAGAGATTTTGCGCAGACAGAGCTATTACCAGGAGTTATTGAGAGAGATGAGAATCAGATATACCCTAAAGAGCAAGTTAGAAAGTTAGGAGAGTTAGGTTTTCTGGGCATGATGGCTGATCCTAAGTATAATGGAGGAGGTATGGATTCAATAAGCTACGTGCTGGCAATGGAAGAAATATCTAAGGTTGATTCTTCTTGTTCAGTTATTATGTCTGTAAATAATTCTTTGGTTTGCTGGGGAATCGAGAAATACGGAAATGAAGAACAGAAGCAAAAATACCTTACCAAACTTACAACAGGAGAACATATAGGTGCTTTCTGTTTGTCTGAACCTGAAGCAGGGTCTGATGCAACTAGCCAGCGCACTACAGCCATAGATATGGGAGACCATTATTTATTGAATGGCACGAAAAACTGGATAACCAATGGAGGGACGGCAAGTACTTACATTGTAATAGCCCAAACAGATACAGATAAAAAGCATCATGGAATAAATGCTCTCATTGTAGAGAAGGGCATGGAAGGCTTTGTAGTAGGTAAAAAGGAAAATAAATTGGGAATTAGAGGCTCTGACACTCACTCTTTGATGTTTACTGATGTCAAGGTTCCTAAAGCCAACAGAATAGGTGAGGATGGATTTGGGTTTAAGTTTGCGATGTCAACGTTAAACGGTGGGCGAATTGGAATAGCGGCTCAGGCCTTAGGTATTGCTTCTGGCGCGTATGAATTAGCACTGCAGTACTCTAAAGAAAGAAAGGCATTTGGTAAGGAGATATCTCAACATCAGGCCATACAGTTTAAATTGTCTGATATGGCAACTCAAATAGAAGCTGCGAGATTATTATGTTTTCAAGCGGCCATGTTGAAAGACCAAGGTAAGGACTACGTTAAGGCGGCAGCGATGGCCAAACTATTTGCTTCTAAGGCTGCTATGGATATTACTGTTGAGGCGGTGCAAGTTCATGGAGGCTATGGTTTTGTGAAAGAATATCATGTAGAACGACTAATGAGAGATGCCAAAATAACACAAATTTACGAGGGTACTTCTGAAATACAGAAGATCGTGATTGCGAGAGAGTTACTTAAGAAGTAATAATTCAACTATCTATAAAAAATCATACTTTTCTTGGAAAAGTGCATGATGATATTGCGAATAATAATTACTTTTAAGGTAAAATAAATACAGCACCGTAATGGAAGATTACAACAAAATAATTGAATCCCTTGGTATTAAATACTTAAAGTCCAATAATATAAAGGTTTCGACCCCTTTTAGTCTGAAAGACTACGAAGAGACGGAAAATGCAATTTTAATACTTAAGAAAGGAACAATTCATTTTGGGAAAGATAAAGAGTTGCTGAAAGAAGGCCATGCACTTTTAATTCCAGCAAATAGGATGACACCTTTATCATTCGGTAATGTAGATGATAAGGCTCCAGAGCTAAATTTAGAAGAGTTTGGTTTTAAGCAATCGGAATATTTTAAAACCGCTGGATCTGAGGACCTATCTAACGTTGTGGCGGATTTTACCATGGTTGTTTTCGAAACTAAAGTTTTCGATACTGTAAATTTCTTTACCGCTTTGGATATTCCAGCCTTCTCTTTAGAAAATGTAGCGGTTAATAGTGCCATTTATGACATTATTACTGAAAACCAAAAGGCAAGAGCTGGTAATCAGAGGGTAATTAAACTCAAGACAGAGTTTATGGTAATTGAGGTCATTAGGCATATTTTGGAGAAGAGATTGTTTGTAGAGCAAATGGCAACAAACAGTACATATTTCAAAGACCCACGTTTAATAAAACTATTTAAGTACATCAAAGATAATTTGAGTGGTGAGTTAACTAATAAAGCACTTTCTGATATTGCTGATGTTTCTGAGGACTATGTTGGTCAGTACTTTAAAACCCTAACAGGTATTAATCCTCAAGATTATATTGAGTATCAAAGGATGGAATTTGCTGTGAAGTTGTTAAGAACAACAAAAATGAGCATTAGAGATATTGGTAAGAATTGTGGATACAAAGACACCGCCTATTTCTGTCGTAGATTTAAAATGATGTATGGTATTCCTGCAGGTAAAATGAGAAAGAGAGAGACATTAATGAATGTCTAAACTCTTATTTAAATCATAAATTTTTTCAGAAACCTCAATCATTAGATTGGGGTTTTTTTCTATGGCGTTGCCAATAACAATTACGTCTGCACCGGCCATCAAAGCTTCATTTGCTAAATTAGTTGAAGTAATTCCCCCGCCTATAATCAAAGGACAATTGATCACTTCATTCACTTTACGAATCATTTTAGGACTGATCGCTGATTTTGATCCGCTTCCTGCATCCATATAAATGAGTTTAAGGCCAAGCATTTGACCAGCAAGTGCAGTTGATGAAGCAATAGAGTATTTGTCTGAAGGAATAGGCATTGTATTGCTCATATAGGATGCCGATGAGGTGCTGCCAGAATTAATCAACATATATCCTGTAGGGAGAATTTCCAAAGAACTTTTATTTAAAAATGGAGCTGCATTTACATGCTGACCGATAAGTAAGTCTGCATTTCTTCCGGAAATGAGGCTGAGAAATAGTATCGCATCGGCATCATTACTAATATGCATATTGTTTCCTGGAAATAAGACGACAGGAATTTCGCTTTCTCCTTTGATCAATTGAACTATCTGATTAAGGTTATTTGTAGTTATGAGGCTACCTCCTACAAAGAAATAATCAATGTAGCTCTCGTTTGCTAAGGCTATTAATTGATGGATAGCAGAGAGATCATTGATTTTATCAGGATCTATAAGGACAGCTAGTGATTTTCGGCCTAATGCTCTTTTACTCTGTAGTTCTTGAAGTATGTTCTTCATCGCTCTCAGTGCCTTTATTTAAATACTCTACAAGTTTGTCTTTTGCCATTGCCAAAAGTAATACCATAGCTTCTGTTGCTATACTTTTGGTAATTCCCCCAAGTATTGACACACTTGCTTCATCACTCTCATTATCTTGGTTCTTAACAGACTTTGCGTCTTTCTTGGGCTTTTCATTATCAAGAAAAAACTTAAAAAGCAGATATGATATTGCCAGCCCACCTGCTATAAACAATCCATTTATGGCAATAGTCTTTCCTTTTTCTGAAATTCTTGAGATCTCTTTTTCTAAGTATTTTTCCTCCTCTTCAGACAGTCTCTCAAGCTTAGATTTCAATGACATACCTTTATTCATTTTTAAGCAATTTGCTAAGTTCTTTTTCGAAGAATTCCTTAAGACCTATTTTATTTTTAAAAATAAGCAGCAATAAGAATATAAGTATATAAAAGCCAGCGACAATGATAAAACCGAGAAAGTAGTTTTGAAGAACGTCTCCTAGGTAAATACTAACTCCAACGCTGATTAAAAGTTTGGCCATTAAGAGAATGCTGATGGTTATTAGGCTTAAAAATGCATTAGCCAAAAATTTAGCTAGATCATCTTTAAGTTCAAGTTTGATAATCTGCATCCTTGTATCTACTAACTTTTTGATGCTTTCAAAAATGTTATCTATACCTAGCAAACCTAATAATCCCTTTTTTTCTGACACAATTTAACTGCTTTATGTTCTAACGAAGATAGTCAATAGAAAGGCATTTAAAAAAAGACAGCAAGAATGAAACTTATAATTAATATTTAGTTGAAAACGAGGTTAATTTTTCCTCATATATGACTTCACTATTCTTATTAAGCTTTTTTAGTTCTGTTATCAATTTATCCTTTATACCAATTTGATATTGATAGGTTATTGAATCAACTTGGGTTGCGTTATAAAAGTTTAAATCAAATACATAAACAGAATCAACATTTTGTTCACTGTTTATAGATATCCTTTCCTTAATGTCACTTATACAAATTTGACACTTACCTTCTTCTTTTTCTGTATCCCAACAAAAACCAATATTGTTAATAATGAAAAAATCATTATTGAAAAAGATGATATTATTCTTTTGATATACATTGACAAGTTTAGATGTTGCACCACCATATTCTGCCTCAATTCCGTCTATTAAAAAAGGATTTTTTTGATTTTCTACAGATTTGTTAATAATAGTTTTATTTGACTTACCATTAACAAGGTACGTTAGCTCTTTAATTTCAGTATTTGACTTATTAAAGAAAATCAAGGCGAATGGAATTGCGAAGAAAGTTAAAATAATATACAGTATACCAGTAACACGATATTTTATAGTAAGAGCGCCAAATCCGGAGGCAATTCTAATTAACAATTTTCTACTTGTTGAAAAAGGTAAGAATATCAAAGTTCCTATTAGGTTGAATAGCAGGTGAGTGACTGCTATTGTCATGGCCGCATTTGACTTAAACAATACTGCAATAAAGGCAGTAATAGTAGTGCCTATATTGGCACCAATTATGAAAGGTGCTACTGCCTTAAGTTTTATTCTTCCCTTTGCTACAAATGGAATTACTAATGAGGTCGTTATTGAACTTGATTGCACAAGTGCAGTTAACCCAGCGCCAATACCAAATGATTTGAAAGGATTCTTAAATATTAAATTATCAAGTTTATCACCAGTTTCATCTATTAACAACTTTGATATTTGACTGGATAATATTTTGAGTGCAGAGAATAAAAGTATAAAAGATAATATTATGCTAGCGAAACCATTATTAATGCTCTCAACGATGTACTTTGTTATTGGAATTGCATCGAATAGTTTAAAACCAACATCAGTGGCTGATGCACCTGCATTTGGGTCTAGAAAAAGATTAGCAACAGTTTGTGATAAGTTTGATAAAAACCCATAATAATATTCCAAAGGAAACAGAATTAATACTGTCAATATGTTAAAAAAATCATGAATAGTTCCTGCTGCTAAAGCTCTTTCGAACTCATTTTTATTGGTTATAAATCCCAATGCAACAATTGTACTTGTAAGTGTCGTTCCAATATTTGCACCCATAATCATGGGAACGGCATCAGGAATAGTTATGGATCCAGTAGCAACAATAGCAACTATCATAGACGTGCTTGTGGAACTACTTTGAATAATGGCTGTCATCAGCAAACCTATAAATAGTCCTATAAAAGGATTGGATGTAGCAAATAGAATTGACTCTGCAGTACTTTTACCAAGGCTATTAAAAGATTGCCCCATCATGTCGATGGCAAAAAGGAATACCATTAGCGAAAGGGCTATGGTTATGCTTTTGTTTATGGTTTTGGCAGTATTCAGTTTTATAAACTTATTTTAAAGAGGAATCAAAGTTAATGCATATATATTCCAAAAGTTATTGTCAGTATGAAAGTAATGTTAATTTTGTCTGAAAATTGTAATCTTTAAAATTCCGTATTGTTAATATCTTACTATATTGTCTGAAATTGCTTAACATAAAATTAACATCAGAATAGAATTTTATGAAGGCTACTTCACCTACATTTACAAACCAAAAAATGGGATAAGAATATAAATAAATGAGTTTCTCCTTCTTTGATTTCCTCACCTTATTAGGATCCCTTGGTTTCTTTATTTATGGCATGAAGGTCATGAGTGAAGGCTTGCAAAAAGTGGCAGGTGCTAAGATGCGTCAGATACTAAAAGTAATGACGTCTAATAGGTTTACAGGTGTTCTTACTGGCTTTTTAATTACTGCTTTAGTACAGTCCTCCTCAGCCACAACGGTAATGGTTGTAAGTTTTGTTAATGCTGGACTTCTCTCTTTAGTTGAATCAATCGGAGTAGTTATGGGAGCCAATATAGGCACAACTATAACGGCATGGATTATTTCTATTATTGGTTTTAAAATTAAAATGGGAGCCCTAGCCCTTCCATTAATAGCGATTGGTTTCCCTCTCATCTTTTCTGCTAAAAATAAAATTAAATCTTGGGGAGAGGTTATTATAGGTTTTGCCCTTCTATTTATGGGTCTTGATTTGTTAAAGGGCTCAGTCCCTGATATAAAGAACAACCCAGAGATTCTTCAATTCTTAACTGATTATACAGACCTGGGATTTTTATCAATTTTAATATTTGTACTAATTGGAACATTGCTAACCGTAGTGATTCAGTCGTCAAGTGCTACCATGGCACTGACATTAGTTATGGCTAATCAAGGCTGGATTACTTTTGATATTGCTGCGGCTATGGTGCTAGGTGAGAATATTGGCACCACCATTACAGCAAATGTTGCGGCTATTGTAGCTAATGTACATGCCAAGAGAACTGCCAGAGCACATTTCATTTTTAATATATTTGGTGTGGTTTGGATGCTTATGTTATTCCCATTTTTCTTAAATACCATTAGTTCATATTTAGCTTCAGATGGTGGGGTATCACCATATCAAAGTGCTGCTTCTATTCCCATTGCACTTTCCATATTCCATACCACCTTTAATATTATAAATGTGCTTCTATTGGTGGGGTTCACAAATTTTATTGCCAAAGTAGTTACCAAGATGGTTAAATCTACTGGTGAAGATGATGAATTTAAACTCGAATATATTTCAAGAGGTTTGGTCTCTTCATCTGAGATAGCTCTAGCTGAGGCTTCAAAGGAAATGTCAAAGTTTGGTGGACTCGTTCAGAAAATGTTAGGATGGTTACTTGAATTGTCTGAGGAGAAAAAAGACAGAAAGATAAACAAGCTGATGAATAAAATTCAGAAAGTTGAAATTTTAACTGATGAATTAGATGAACAGATTAATAGCTTCATGATAAAGGTGGCATCTTCAAGTTTAAGCGAGAAAAGCTCTATAGAAATGAGGGGGATGCTTAGTATTTCTAATGATTTAGAACGAGTTGCAGATATTATTTTCAGAATGTCTCGTGATATTGAAAGAAAGCACAAAAATGGGATTCAATTTAGCCAAGATCAGAATGATCAATTGAATAAGTTGTCTAAGCTAGTTGAAGAAGCTCTTAATATTATGATTAGCAACTTAGATAAGCCTGTGAAGGAAGTTCAATTAGTCACTGCATTAGAGAAAGAGCAGGAAATTAATAAGTTCAGAGGCAAGCTGAGAAAGGCTGATCTGAAAGCTGTTGAAAATAAAAATTATGACGTTAAGGCTGGCATTGTGTTCAGAGAAATCTATAGCGGTTATGAAAAGATTGGTGACCACCTAATTAATGTTACTGAAGCGATCCTTGGTCTTGGCCTCAAAGATGAAGAGGATCTTAAGTCGCTAGAAGAAACTAAATAAAATTATTGGTTTAAGGATTGAATAGCCAACCAGGCCATCAATCCTGACCCAATTTCTAAAGCAGATTCATCAATATTAAAGGTAGGAGTATGCACATATGAAGTTATACCCATGGCTTCATTTCTAGTGCCCAAACGATAGAAGCAAGCGGGTATTTCTTGTGTATAGTAAGAGAAGTCTTCTGCCCCCATCCAAAGTGGTAATTCAACAATATTTTCTTCCCCAACATAGTCAATAGCAGCTTTTCTTGCAGCTTCAGTAACTGTTGGATCATTTTCTAAATATGGATAGCCTTTTGAGATAAAAACTTCACAGCTTCCTCCCATTCCCTCGGCTATGCTCTCAGCCATTTTAGTAATCTTTTTATGAGCGTCCGCCCTCCATTCTTCATCCATCGCTCTGAAAGTTCCATCAACTTTTACTTCGTCAGGAATGATATTAGTCGCTCCGTTCGCAATTACTTTACCAAAACTTAAAACAGTTGGGGTTTTAGGGCTGGCATTCCTGCTTATTATTTGCTGTAAAGCCACTAGAATATGGGCCGTAATTAAAACAGGGTCAACGGCTAGCTCTGGAATAGCCCCATGACCACCTTTACCCTTAACAGTGAGATAGATTTCATCACAGCTGGCCATATACATGCCTGATCGGAAACCGATCTTACCTACTGGTATCAAAGGCATCACATGTTGTCCCAAAATACTGGAAGGGCTTGGGTTTTTTAAGGCGCCATCTTTTATCATTAGTGATGCGCCTCCAGGGTTCTTTTCTTCTCCAGGTTGGAAAATTAGCTTAACTGTTCCTTCAAATTCATGCTTCATTTGATTGAGAATTTTGCATGTTCCTAATAATGACGCAGTGTGTGCATCATGTCCACAGGCATGCATAACACCATCATTCTTAGACTTATAAGAAACATCATTAGCTTCAATAATAGGTAGTGCATCCATGTCAGCGCGCAAGGCTATTATTTTTTTTGAAGGATTATTTCCCTCTATGACAGCCGTTAAGCCAGTTTCTGCAACACCTTCTTTTGGCTCGATACCAATATTTCGAAGCTGTTCGGCAACATACTTGGCAGTATTGTACTCCTGATAAGAAAGTTCAGGATTGGCATGAATATGCCTTCTGATCTCTATAACATCAGAGGCATGATCCTTTGCCAATTTTTTTATCCTGTCTAACAAACTAATTAATGTAGATTCTTTCTGGAATTATAATTGTCGATGAAAATTTCTCTTTTAACTGAGAATACGTCTTTTGAGCTTCCAAGCGAGTGTAAAACTTACCGACTCTAACTTTAAAGTTAGGTTCATCATATTTCAGCGTGGGGGATGATTCAGGGAGAATAGTATATACTTTTCCTCTGGCTATTTTTGCCTCATCACTGCTTGTTCCGGAATATACCTGAACCGTATAGCCATCTACATAATTCACATTACTTTTCAATCGATCTATACTGTCTAAAACAGCATTCAATTGAGTAGTTACATCAAATGATGGAGAAGGATAAATTTTGGCTACTACTTCTGATTCAGTATTAGTTACGTCATCATTCTCCGGCATTTGGTATCTCTGACGATGCATAGACAAATCTTCAGAATATACTTCAACAGAAGAAGTACTCGTTGTTGTGCTTGGTGAACAAGCCTTAAAAGCGACTATAACAACTAATAAAAAGAGATAATTATATTTCATTATTCTTCTACAAGAACGCATTTTTTACTGTTAATATCCTCTTCAACAGTTTTAAATTTCACATCTTTTTTAAGACTCCCATCCATATACTGAACAGTAACTCTATCATTTCTGCCAACAATCTTTTCTGATTTCAATGGCATAGTTTTCTCTGCAGGAGGTCTGTTTGCTGCAGGCTGACCACCACCACTTAACAATGAACGAGATTCTTCTTTCTTCTCATTAAGTTGTTGCCTTTTAGCCTGTCTAGCCTCTTGTACCTGATTTGGATCTTCTACTGGTAAATCTGCTTTCACTAAGAATGAGATGGTATCTTCATTCACTTTAGCAATGAATCTTTTGAATAACTCAAATCCTTCAAATTTGTAGATCAATAATGGATCTTTCTGTTCATAAACAGCATTTTGAACACTTTGCTTTAAATCATCCATCTCACGTAGATGATCTTTCCAAAGCTGATCGATAATCGCCAAGGTAGCCATTTTCTCCATGGCCTTAATCAATTCTTTATTTTCAGTAGCTACACATTTTTTAAGGTTAGCGGCAACTCCAATCTGTTTTTTACCATCAGTGAACGGAACGAGAATGTTCTCGATAGTTGCACCTCTAGTCTCTTCAATATTTTTAATGATAGGTAAGGCCTTTTCTGCTATAGCTTGATTTTTATGTTTATAATGATCAAAGGCAGCAGAA
This sequence comes from uncultured Roseivirgaceae bacterium, assembly GCA_964351175.1. Classification (GTDB taxonomy): domain Bacteria; phylum Bacteroidota; class Bacteroidia; order Cytophagales; family Cyclobacteriaceae; genus Fulvivirga. Next base: position 10,422 of record CAYGNU010000076.1, read on the forward strand.
TATAATTTTTGTGCCAGATCCTCTTCATTGATGCTATCGAATTCTTCTTTGCTGATTTCAAAATCAATACCTAAAACACCTAGCGTAGTCAGCTTAAAGCTATCATAATTCTCAGTTCCTTTGGTGTTGGCAATGATATCTTCACAGGTGTCAAATAGCATATTCATGATATCAAGCTCCAGGCGCTCTCCATAAAGTGCATTTCTCCTACGTTTGTAAATCACCTCTCTTTGAGAGTTCATCACATCATCATACTCTAATAAACGCTTACGTGTACCAAAGTTGTTTTCTTCTACTTTAGTCTGCGCACGTTCAATTGACTTTGTGACCATAGAGTGGGAGATAACCTCACCCTCTTGGAGTCCAAGTCTATCCATTATTTTAGCAATACGCTCAGGCATAAACATACGCATCAAGTTGTCTTCTAAACTCACAAAAAACTGTGAAGAGCCTGGATCACCTTGTCTACCAGATCTACCTCTAAGCTGCCTGTCCACTCGTCTTGATTCATGACGTTCAGTACCAATAATGGCTAGCCCACCTGCTGCCTTTGATTCTGGTGTCAACTTAATATCTGTTCCTCTACCAGCCATATTGGTGGCAATAGTTACCGTGCCTGGCTTACCTGCCTCTGCTACCACTTCAGCCTCACGCTGATGTTGTTTAGCATTAAGTACTTGATGTCCAATCTTACGCATATTAAGCATCCTGCTTACTAATTCGGAAATTTCTACAGAGGTAGTACCCACTAAGACCGGTCGTCCTTGTTCAGTTAGTTTAACGATTTCATCAACAACAGCATTGAATTTTTCCCTTACGGTTTTGTAAACCATATCCTGATCGTCATTTCTGGCAATAGGACGATGGGTTGGTATAACAACCACATCAAGTTTATAAATTTCCCAGAATTCACCTGCTTCCGTTTCAGCAGTACCTGTCATGCCTGATAGCTTATGGTACATTCTGAAATAGTTTTGTAAGGTTACCGTTGCATAGGTTTGAGTAGCATCTTCAACTTTAACATTTTCTTTAGCTTCAATAGCCTGATGCAATCCATCAGAATACCTACGACCTTCCATTACTCGACCTGTCTGCTCATCTACAATCATTACCTTACCATCTACAATGATGTATTCGGTATCTTTTTCGAATAATGTATAGGCTTTAAGCAACTGGTTAATCGAATGGATTCTTTGTGACTTGATAGAGTAGTCTTTTATCAATGCATCTTTTTTGGCAACTTTTTCTTCGTCACTTAGCGTTTCATCTTTTTCTAAATTGGCTATTTCGAAGCCTATATCTGGCATTATAAAGAAGTTACTATCCTCACCATCTTTTGTTATTAAATCGAGACCGCGCTCTGTAAGCTCAATGCTATTGTGTTTTTCATCAATGGTGAAGTATAATGGCTCATCAGCCTCAGGCATCATTTTTTGATTATCCTGCAAATAATAATTCTCTGTTTTTTGAAGAATCTGACGAGTCCCTGATTCACTTAAATACTTGATCACAGGTTTATGCTTAGGCAAACCTCTATATGCTCTGAATAAAGATAACCCACCATCTTTCTCATCTTTTTCACCAATTAGCTTTTTGGCATCTATAAGAAATTGTTGAACAACTTTCTTTTGAGCTTCAACCAAACGCGCAATTCTTGGCTTAAGGTCATAAAACTCGTGCTCATCACCTCTTGGTACTGGACCGGAAATGATCAAAGGTGTTCTAGCATCATCAATTAATACAGAGTCAACCTCATCGACCAAAGCAAAATGCTC
>CAYGNU010000077.1:0-9983 GCA_964351175.1 uncultured Roseivirgaceae bacterium
TCAACATGCTGTGGAGTACATTCAAGACATGAAGAAACATCCTAAAAGGGTATTTTGGCAAGGGAAAGAAGGCAAAAGCGATGAAGAGCTAATTTATTCACAAATTGCTCATAGAATACTTTCTGGTTTTTATAATAACTATGATCCTTCTTTCGCTAGAAGACAAATTGTAGATATGAAGAATAGAAAGTCTGCTTGATTTTTGTGTTTTAATACAAAACTTTGAGAATATATTAGCCAGCAAAACACCCCTTGTTAATAATAAGTTATATGGTACCATCTTGGTCAATTGCAAATTTGTTGTCATGATATTGTGAAAATATAGAACTTATCATGAAACTCGAATCTTAGGCTAGATCACGAGTTTTGATCTTATTTTTCTCTTTTATTAGTTTAAATAAACCAATGACAACCCCAATAAAGGAAATTCCCATTAGCCAAATCATATAGGTTTCACTTTCACCTTTCCAATAACCAAGAATACCCATAAGTAAGGTTGTAGAACTTAATATTAATATATCTTTACTAACTCTAGATGATGGAGTAGAGCTTCTAAATTTGGTCATCCGATCAGAATATTCTTGAGTCAAATCATCTTTAAAGACAATATTAACACCATAATCAAATCTGAAGAAATTGATATTTGATAAAAGCTTATTACGATCTTTGTTCTTACCGATTTGAAGGGAGTCACCATCTGAAAATTTAACAAAGGCATGATACATTGCACCGCTGGAGTCTATTCCAAATGGACCAACCATATACAAATCGGTATTATTACCTTTAACTATTTCACAGTTTATTATTTCTTCAAAAGGAATAGTTCTTCCAAATCTGAATCCGAGAATAAATATGGCTCTTCTATAGTATTTTCTAACTCTATTTAAAGTCACTTCGTAATGGGTAGAATGCAGAAATATCCCTAATACTGCACAGCAAAGAAAGACTGTCCATGATTCATTTACTATACCAATTATCCAAGAAAAGAACCAAAGGACAAATCCTAATGCTCTTACTTCATTATCAAAATAATATTTTACATTAATTCTTTTCTCGTAATTCATATTCGAAGAGAATAAATTATCATATTTCAATTATAATGACTTTTAGTCAATTCTCTAATAATGAATAATAAGACGAATTGGAAAAGCCTTTTAATTATGCTAGGATTCACACCGCAGTAAGAGGCTGACCCAATATGAATAATAAAAAGAACCTGAAAACAAGATAACAGATAAATTCAGCCTTAGGATGCTTTAATAAGTTTAAACTACTGTCCTGACTAAAACTTTATGCCCAAGTCCAGGGCGATATAGTCATTTTTCATGGCCAGGTCACCACCAAGTCCATCAACTGATTCGCTAATTGTATTGACTAACCCTCTGTGATAAGATATACCTCCAAACACCATAGTGGAGGTTCCTATTTGATATTCCATACCTAAGCCCGCCAATAACGAGGTATCAAATAATCTAAAGTCTTCGACAATTACATTAGAAGCCTCTGCTGATTTCTCTTCCATGTTAAACTCCAGCGCAGCACCAAACTGAAAATAAATGCGCTTGTCTAATGAAACCTCATTAGTATACAATTTCATTGAAAGTGGGATTTGAACATATTGAAGGTTATACTCTTCTTTTGTTGGAGGAGTATTGTTTATCTTGTCTCTCACTTCAATTCCTACTCTTTTAGAAGCATAGAATACACCTACGTTAAAATAATAGTTGTCAGTAAGCTGAATATCTACAAATGGACCAGTAGCCATTTTTAATCCTGTCCCATCTGTTTCCAGATCATAATCATCAGAAGTAAAATCTATCCGGTTTGATGACAGAATTGGCGAGAATTGAAAGCCAATTTTGAACTGAGAAAAAGCCGAAAACGATAGTGATAATAAAAGGATAAGAAGAAGATTTTTTCTCATAAGAGCATAATTTTTGGTTACTTAGCGAAGTTGTAAGAACAATAAATATTAGACAAAGTAAGGGAATAGTTTTGACGATGAGAAAAGCATTTTTGGTTTGTAGTTTAGTTGCTTTAGTATTATTGGCTTCATGTGGAGATAACGAATATAATGAGTGCGTATTTCAGCCTGATATAGATAATCTCGTAGATATTAATATTGAACGACTCGAGCATGAGCTATTAAATATTGACAATCGAGATTCTTTAAGGTCATTTTTAATCGCCAACCCTATTATTACGACTTATTTTCTGAATAAAGGCACTTACCCAGACGACTCTTTGATGCTTGATATGCTTCTGCAGAAGTTTACCAATCCTCATATCGATACGTTGGAGATGGAGATTGACAGGGTGTTTGGTGATTTATCTCAGCTGAAGGCAGAGCTTAACTTGGCCTACAGCCATCTAAAATACTACTACCCTGAGGTTACCATTCCCAAAGTAAAAACAGTGGCCACTGGTTTTGATTTTGACCTTTATGTTTCTGATACTTTAGTTGTAATTGGCTTGGACTACTATTTAGGAGAAGGTGCTAAGTTTCGGCCTATTGGCATGTACAATTATATTCTCCAGCGTTATGCGCCTGAGTATATCGTTCCGTCCATCATGTTACTGAATGGCATATCACCAGAATACAACGCCACTAATGTTAAAGACAAAACCATATTGGGAGATATGCTGGCCTATGGAAAAGCATTTTACTTTACAAAAAGAATGATGCCTTGTGTACCAGATAGCACTATTATATGGTATACACAGGAAGAAATAGAAGGGTCTAGGGCAAATGTTGATATTATATGGACACATTTTGTTGAAAACGAATTGCTGTTTGAAACCAATCATATGGTCAAGAAAAAATACATTGACGATAGACCTAATACTTTTGAAATAGGTGAAAAAGCTCCTGGAAGAATAGGCACCTGGCTGGGTTGGCAGATTGTTAACAAATACATGGAAGAAAATCCGAACACCACCTTTCAGCAAATGATGAAGATTGAAGACCCTCAACTAATTTTTAAGAACTCTAAGTTTAAGCCTGATAAGGGTGGGATTTTTTAAGAAATGAATAAAGTCTGTGCCTTTCTACTGTTAATTACTCTTTCCTGCTGTCAGCAACAACCTAAACTAGATGGTGTCTGGTCCAGTTGCGATGAAGGTAAGTACTACGAATTCCACTTCTTTGGTAATGAGAGAATAGAATATAATAACCTTCTTGAAATCAATGATGGCTTCAATAACATTCATAGTTATTATCATTTTTCGGATGACTCCATCTATTTTACTCCACTTAGTAAACCTGATTTTTTGCCAGGTGACAAAATGCAAATCCAATTCATAAATATGGAATCATTTGTGCTCAATGGGAAGGATAAATTTTTAAAACAAAATCTTAAGGTTTTCAACCCTGATGTTGAATATGATGACTTTGCATTTACTAACTTCATAAGTCGGTTTAAAGATCGAGCAAAAGACTGTATAAATTAACTATTCCCCATTATAAAGCTGCTCAATCTTCATTCTATCCTCTTCAGGAATAGAAGTATCATTCATCAAACTAAAAGCGTCACCGGCTGACTTTATTTTATACTTCTCAATAACACTGTTCTCTCGTTCCTTCTTTTTCTTAGCTCGGATAACAAAAAACAGCGTGACCTGAAGTATCAACACGGCCACCACAAAAACAATTAACATATTCATACTGTCCATCTGTACCTTCAAATTTTATTGGTTAAATAATTATTGCCTATTTTAAAGACTAGCAAAAGAGATTGCGGATAATTTTTCTTTTTGTAAAATATAAAAAGAAAATTTCCGCAATGACGATTTAAAGTTAGTTAACGCTACTACTGGAAAAAACAATTAAGTATACGATGACATTTGGACAAAAGGTTATTGAATTTTATGAACAATTGAATCCGCCCAAAGAGCTTCCAGAAAATGTGGAGGTACTTTATCCTTTCAAGGATGAAAATGTAATGGACGCTGTAAGAACATACAACAAGACCTTCTTCAATGACTCAAACAATCGTACCTTTTTAATTGGCATTAACCCTGGTAGATTAGGAAGCGGTACTACTGGCATCCCCTTCACTGATCCGATAAGATTGAAAAGTGAATTAGATATAGACAATAGCTTTGATCAAAAGCAAGAGCTTTCGTCCAACTTTATTTACCAGATGATCAATGCTTATGGAGGGGCAAAAGCATTTTATGGTAACAACTACTTTACCTCTGTATCACCCATTGGTTTTGTAATGAATGGAAAAAACCTGAATTACTATGATATCAAAGAATTGCAAGAAGCCTTAGAGCCCTATGTTGTTTCAGAAATGAAAAAGCAAATTGAATTTGGCGCCAACCCAATAGCCTATAGCCTAGGCATGGGCAAAAACATTGCGTATCTAAAAGGCCTAAATGCCAAACATCATTTTTTTGAAAGTATAGAACCGCTGCCCCACCCACGCTGGGTTATGCAATACCGCCTGAAAAGAATTCAGGAGTTCATTGACCTGTATGTATCAAAATTGAGTGCTTAAAGCACAAGTCGGTAAGTGAATTTTGGAAGTAATAGTTTCTTAGCATTTGCAACTCATGAATGCACAGAATTATCTACATCATTTTAATAGCCAATGCACTAACACCGACAAATACTACACCAATTATCCCAAGGATGAGGATGGCAAACCATCGTTCTGTAATCGTATTGATTATGGCATTATTCGGATTATCTGTATCAACATATACTTCTACTTTTTCATCCATCACGTAGCTAGGCGGGTTAGATTGAACTGAAGAGTAGTATTGATAAACCTCCCCATTGTATTGATATTCTATAGTTGGTTGTGAAGGATTGCTAACCACTGTTCCCATAACCAGTTCACTTCTACTGATTTGATTCGATTGACTAGAATAAATATAAAAGGCTATGCCTAGCATGATCATACCTATACCTCCAAAGACAAGGCCTATACCTTTGCTTGCACACCCTGCACGCAGTGGTTTTTTTGGTCCAGAACGCGAGGCTCGTTTAAACTCCCACGGCTCGATATCTTGTTCAATATGCTCAACAAGTGTTTTAGATTGTCGTAAGTCAAGCCCAAAATTTTCACGGATATATTTAATGGCCTCAATTTTTCGACCTTCAATTAGTAACTGACGTACTTCCTGTTTTTGTTTTTCTGATACTGCCATACCAAAAACAATTTAAGGATTTATATAGATTAAAGGAATCATTATTTAATTAAACAGTCCTCTAATGAATTTCCTTATGCGAAAATGCGGTATGTAAAAGATGGCTTAGATGATAAAAACTAACTGAAGGAGGTTCCTTCTACCTCTAAAATTAAATCAGAGCCATACGCCATCGATGGCGTTTGATACCCTGGCTTAAAATCGCCTTTTATTATTTTTCCAGCTATTAGTACTGCAGTTTTTGCTGTCAAAGAATAACCATTGGGAGTCGTGAGTCTCATTTCTACACTCTCGTTCTCATTACTTATTTTACCCCACAGGTGCATCTTTCCATTGACTCTTTTTTCCAGTGATGGACCCGGTCTCTTTTTATCTATTTGGTTTTTTAGAATGTTCTTTATCCAATGCTGCTTGAGTAGAAAACTAAGCCTTCCCATCCACTTCATTTGCCCTATTTGCTTTTCAGTAGTCCCTGTAAATACTTCAATATTAGGAATCTCTGTACTTATGTAAGCCGTAACTATATCTCCCCAAGAAATACCAACCGAAGGTTGTTTAAATTCGCCATAATCTACATTGAGTGTTGAAGAGGCTAATGGCTTAGTAGCCAATTTGCGCTGGTGTCTGTAGCGTTGCCCTTCATGAGACCCTTCGATCATAGTTTTGGCGGTGCCTCTTGACAACCCTCCACCGGTACTAGTAAAGGCTAATTGGAGTGCATCCGCATTCGGGAGTTTGTTATTAAGTTTAGCCGCTAAACAGTCTGAGGGAACAACATCAAATCCTGATCCAGGCATCACCATAATTTTAGCTTCTATTGCATCACCTGAAAGAGCATGAAGTTTTTCAAAAATCTCGTATTCACCTGTGATATCCAGATAATGGGTATTGGTCTGAATACAAGCCTGCACCATGGGCATGGCAGTATACATAAAAGGCCCCGCACAATGAATAACGACCTCATGCTTTGAAAGCACCTCTTTTAGCTTCTCTGTATCCTCTAATGAAAAAACTTCGTAAGCGAGATTATCTGCTTTAGCTAATTTTAGTATTTCGTCAGCATTCCTTCCTGCAACAGTAATTTCCAACCCTTGAGACAATGCCTCTTCTACAATTAACTGCCCGGTATAGCCGTTGGCGCCATATATTAATACTTTCATTAACCTAAACGAATGTCATCACTAAGTTCATTTGGATTACCCGCAGGCTTATCCACTCCCGCTGCCACAAGCAACTCTCCACATTTTTTAACCCCATTAGCTATACCTTCGGCTGGTTTACCTGATTTAATACCTTCCAAAATTATTTCAACGACATGCTGCCAATCCTTCTGATCTACTTTCTTATTAATACCACTATCTCCAAGAACTTCAACCATGTGCTCAAAGTGGCTTATCATTATTATAATTCCTGTTCTATTTTCAGTATGGAAGACTTCCTCTGTCAAGAATGCTGTTAATGCCCTCTGCTGTACTCGCTCCTCCATGGTTTCTTTTGAAGTGAGCGATTTTCTTATTGGATCGACAAATTTGGATACTAAATAACCTGTAGCACTTAGTACGATTGTAAATGCTACTACTTCTAAAGGTGTAATGACAAATGGAAGGCTCCATGAATAAGACAATATTCCGGCAAGTCCGAGAGCGATAAGGGCAAAATAAAGTGCCATCCGTAAGTTAGTCTCTTCATATTTGTCACTTGCATTTACGAAGTAGGGTACAATTTCTCCTGAGGTAGCTTTCTCTGCCTCACTAACAGCATCCTTAATCAATGCCTTCTCACTTTCTGAAAATTGAAATGTTGCCATAGTTTTACCCTAATTATTACCAGCTACCTGATGCTCCTCCACCGCCAAAACTTCCGCCTCCACCGCTAAAACCTCCTCCTCCAAAGCCGCCACCACTGCTACTGCCGCCACCAAATCCTCCACCATAATATCCGCCTCTTCCTCCACCAATTGAAGAAAATATCAAGTAAAATATTACCAAACCTATTCCGCCAGCAAGACCAAAAAGCAGGATCCCTCCAACAAAAGCGACTATTGATCCAACCCCTTTACTTTTACCATTACCCAACTTCTTTTTAGTAGCTGAAGACACTATCAATGCGAAAATAAATATGAAAATAAACCAACCATTCATGCCGTCACCTGAAGTTTCATTGGCACTATAATTTGATTCAGGTAATTCTTCTCCTGCAATGAGTTGAGAAATAGCTAAAACACCCTCACTAATACCTCCTGCAAAATCTCCTTGCTTGAAGGCTGGTGTAATATATTCTTCTATAATTTGTCTCGACTTCGCGTCAGTTACTGCCCCTTCAAGGCCATAGCCTACCTCAATTCTTAATTTGCGATCATTTTTAGCGATGAGTAAAATAACACCATCATCAGTTCCTTCTCGCCCTATTTTCCAAGCTTCAGCTACTCGAATTGAATAGTCCTCAATAGGCTCAGGTTCTGTAGTTGGCACTATCAAAACTGCTATTTGACTCCCTTTTACTTGCTCAAGGTTTGCTAATTCGCTTTCTATTCTGGACTTTTCAGATGCACTAAGTGTGTTGGTTAAATCGGTAACCCTTTCCCATAATTTGGGAATTTCCTGTACGTCCTGACTAAAGAGGTTAGACGACAGAAGTAATAGTATTACAAAGAAAAAATATCTTTTAAAGAATAACATAGGCCTGATGATATGTTAAACTTACCAAATAATAGTTAAATTGAAGAGTAGAATACTAAAGATATATGGTGACAAAAAAGAAAGTACTTGTATTGACAGGCGGTGGAGATTGCCCAGGTTTAAACGCAGTTATAAGAGGAGTTGTAAAACGAGCCAAATCAGAAAAAGGATGGGCCGTTATTGGTAGCATGGAAGCATTTAACGGTGTACTCAGAGAACCAATGCAGTTAATGAAATTGAACAATAAAACCACTGCAGGCATCCATGTTAAAGGAGGTACAATATTAAAAACTACTAACAAAGGCAATCCTTTAGATTTTGCCATCGAGCAGCCTGACGGCTCATGGACTACGATAGATCGCTCTGACGAATTAATTGAAAAAATAAAATCCATAGGAGTAGAAGCCGTGATCAATATTGGCGGTGATGGTTCTCAACGTATCTCCCAAAAGCTCTTTGAGAAGGGGTTGAACATTATTGGTGTGCCTAAAACTATTGATAATGATGTGTCTTCCACTGACTTTACATTTGGTTTTAGAACCGCTGTACAAATAGCTACTGATAGTTTTGACAAACTTGTAACAACAGCTGAGAGTCATCATCGAGTAATGATTATGGAGGTGATGGGTCGTGATGCCGGCTGGATAGCCTTGCATACAGCCATGGCTGGAGGAGCCGAGGTGTGCTTAATACCTGAAATTCCTTACGATATTAAAAAAGTGGTAGACCACATTAATGATCGATATACAAAAGGTAAGGGTTTTGTAAACATTGTGGTGGCAGAGGGTGCTAAACCGAAGGATGGCTCTGTAACTTCAGTCATAAACGATGAAGTAGGTTACGAAAATCAAAGATTGCGTGGCGTGGCATTCGCTTTATCTGCACAGCTCAAGGCTGCCGGTTGTAAAGCTGATATTCGCGAAACTGTTTTAGGTCATACTCAAAGAGGCGGAACGCCAATAGCTTTTGATAGAATTTTGGCCACATTATTTGGAGTAAAAGCTTTTGAAATGGTTTTAGATAAGGAGTATGGAAGAATGACTTCTTATAGAAATAATGAAATAACAAGTGTAAGTCTAATAGACGCAATAAGTAATTATAATATTATAAAAAAGGATAGCTATATGGTAAAGGCGTCTAAAGCCATAGGTATTTCATTTGGTGATTAACTACTTATGAAAAGTATTGCGTTTAGTATAGTAATTGCATTCTCAATATGTAATTCGGCATTTTCACAATCCGAACTTGTAGTTACTGATAACACTAATCAGTTATTCATAAATAAATATTTTATAGAATACAGGGATAAGAAAGGTGATGCTACTATTGAAACAATAAGTCAAATACCTTCAAACCAATTTAAAGCTCTAACGGAAGAGGTTCAACGGTATGAACTTACTCATGATGTTATTTGGTTAAAATTTAAGTTAAAAAGTAATTTAACCTATACTAAGACTTTCATCTTCAGCTTTACCGACCCTTCATTATATGGATTGGAAATGTTTGCTGGTCAGGACGGTACTTTTGAGCACTATTATTCTGGCACATTATCAAAACAGGACGATAAGCAGATAAAAGGGAATAGAAACTGTTTCCAAATCACTGTTCATCCTGAAGAAGAAATGGAAATCTATTTTAAGATGCATTCCAAAAATAAGATGACTTTCGGGTGCTATCTAATACAACAGACTGACTTCTACAATATACTCTATAAGCAAAGAGCCTACTTAGGTTTATTCTATGGCGCCATGATCATTCTTCTGATCTATAATATACTCATGCTTATTACTACACGCCTCACGGTTTTCGGCTACTATGGGCTATATGTTCTCTTTATAGCCATATTCACAGGGGCAGCAGATGGCTATACCCCAGAGTTTCTGCATTTTTTAGTTTCATGGAAAAATGGTTACCTCGATGCTGCCGTAGCAGCAATTACCAATGTTCTAGGGCTGATGTTTATGTTAAAATTTCTTGAAGTACATAAATGGTCCACTAAATTTTATTGGTTAGTTGCAGGATTTATGCTTTTAACGGGTTTCATTGCCCTTATTCTACTCATAATGAAAGAGCAGCTAATCTTTGAATTCTTAAGTTATGCAGGACTTATTCAATTAGCTTTAGTGATTATTGGTGGGGTTAGGGGGG
>CAYGNU010000077.1:9993-12119 GCA_964351175.1 uncultured Roseivirgaceae bacterium
CCCCGCCCCCACCCCCCTAGTGCTGGTCGTTTGGGGGTTTTTTATATACCTCCACAGGCTGGATATTTCCTTGTTGCAAATGCCGCCTTTGGTATTTTTATCCTCCTTTTTATACTCAATATGTTTCGCTTGGTGCCCTATAGTTTTTGGGTCCAGTATTCTATACATTTTGGATATGGCATAAGTGTTATCATTCTTTCCTTTGGTTTGGGCGTCCGTATCTATTCTGTTTACCAGCAGCTGCTAAAAAAGGAACATGAAAAACAGGAAATTATTAAACAAAAAAATGAAGAACTAGAAGAACAAGTAGCTTTAAGAACGAATTATCTGGCAGAAAAAGAAAGAAATCTGAGAGCAATTCTCGATAATAATAACAATTCAATATGGTTTATTGATAATCATTATCAGCTAATAGATTATAATACCTCATTTGGAGAAGCATGGAAGGTCTCCTATGGTGAATCATTACAAATTGGAGTAAGTCTGTTAGAACAAATACCTGTTCAAAATCTTAAGGCGCAGTGGAAGGTAAGGTATGATTCTGCCTTAGAAGGAAACAGCAACACCTATCTCGATAAATTTACCATTAATGAAAAAACCCATCATTTTGAAATTAGACTATTTCCTATAATTCAGAATGAAAAAGTGGTGGGTGCTTCTGTTTTTACATCAGATATTACAGACAGAATTGAGGCTCAAACTATTTTAAAGGATCAGAATGATATGCTAACCAAGGTCAACCAAGAGCTGGACAGATTTGTATATAGTGCCAGTCATGATTTGAAAGCGCCACTGGCATCTATTCTTGGTCTCATAAACATTTCCAAGATCGAAAAAGATGAAAAAAGTAGAGAGCAGTATTTTAAAATGATGGAAACTTCTATTTCACGATTAGATCAATTCATTAAGGACATTATTGATTATTCTAGAAATGCGAGAATTGAAATAAAAGCTGATAAAATCAATATCAAGGATGTTATTAATAGTTGTTTTGATGATTTGAAGTTTGCAATGGTTGAAGATAAAATTTCTGCCAATATTCAAATTTCTTCAACTACTGATTTTTATTCTGACAACACGAGAATAAGGATGGTGATAAGAAATTTAATTAGCAACGCTCTGAAATACGGAAGTCCTAAGGAAAGAAATAATACTTTGGACATAATTGCTGATGTTAATAAAGAGCGGCTGATGCTTAGTGTGAAAGATTACGGACCTGGGATAGAAAAAAGATATCATGACAAGCTTTTTGACATGTTTTTTAGGGCAAATGAAAACTCTCTTGGGACAGGACTCGGCTTATATATTGTTAAAGAAACTGTGCAAAGGCTAGGTGGTAAGATTAAGCTGGAGTCAGAGGTAAACAAAGGCGCTAATTTCATCATTGAAATTCCTAATATGTTCAAAATGTCAAAGCAATGACTTATCTGTTTTTATCTTATTGAAAACGAAACATTATAAACCTTCCTGCAGTTATTCAATCAAAATTAAATGCTATGAAAGAAGCCATTTTTGGAGCAGGGTGTTTTTGGTGTATTGAGGCAGTATTCCAACAAATTAAAGGAGTTGAAAAAATTGAATCAGGCTATATGGGAGGCAAGACCAAAAACCCATCTTATAGAGAGGTATGCAGTGGTTTATCTGGTCATGCAGAGGTTGTACGAATGAAATATGATCCAACAATACTTTCTTTCAAAGAAATGTTGGAAATATTCTGGAAAACTCATGATCCTACCACATTAAATAGGCAAGGAGCAGATACCGGAACCCAATATAGATCGGTAATTTTTTATCTTGACGATGAACAAAAAACATTGGCTATTGAATATAAGGCCAAATTGAATCAAGAGAATGCCTTTGGCAATCCAGTTGTAACAGAAATAAGCCCAGCAACTGAATTCTACGTAGCAGAAGATGCTCACCAAAATTATTATAATGATAACGAAAGTCAGCCTTATTGCGCTTTTGTGGTAAAACCAAAAGTAGATAAGGTCAAGAAAGTGTTTGCAGAACGACTTAAATAAAAAAAGGCTTCAAAACAGCAGTTTTGAAGCCTTTTTTATGCTCAAATTGTCTCGTCCTGAAATAGCGTTACACAAAAAGTAATGTTATGAAGAAGAAGAATG
>CAYGNU010000078.1:0-1943 GCA_964351175.1 uncultured Roseivirgaceae bacterium
GGGTAGGATAGCTCTTGAAATTCAGGCACCCATTTTTTAATGTATTTAAGCTCAGGATCAAACTTCTTGGTTTGAGATTCAGGGTTAAATATCCTGAAATATGGCTGCGCATCGGTGCCAGTGCCAGCAGCCCATTGCCAACCACCATTGTTACTAGCTAGTTCAAAGTCTAACAATTTTTTAGCAAAATATGCTTCACCCCAACGCCAGTCAATGAGCAGATGTTTGGTAAGAAAACTTGCCACAATCATACGGACACGATTGTGCATGTGACCAGTCGTATTTAATTCGCGCATGCCTGCATCCACTATCGGGTAGCCAGTTTTACCTTCACACCAGGCCTCAAAATCCTTTTCATTATTCCTCCATTCAACCTGATCATACTTTGCTCTAAAATTATTGCCGACCACTTTAGGAAAATGGAATAAAATCATTTGATAGAATTCGCGCCAGATTAACTCATTAAGAAAGGTCTCATTTTTGGACATTGCTAGCTCAGCCACTTTGCGGATGCTTACCGTGCCAAACCGGAGATGAATACCTAGCCTAGATGTACCTTTGACAGCAGGGTAATCTCTTGTCTCACTGTATTTGCTTATCAGTGCTTCATCCAAATCATTTGGAGGAATTTCTATAGTCGATTTTTTAAAGCCCAATGTATCCAAAGAAGGAATATCAGACGCGAATTCATAGAAGTTCTCATAATCAAATATGCTGGATGACACTTGAAATGGATATTCCTGAAGGCGTTTTTTCCATTGCTTACTGTAGGGTGTGAAAACCACGTAAGGATTCCCATCATCTTTTACAACCTCTTTTTTCTCAAAGATCACATGATCTTTGTAGGTATTAAAAGATATAGCTTTTGAACTTAAGAATTCATAGACTTGTTTGTCTCTGTTTCGTGCATAGGGCTCATAGTCTCTGTTAGTGAAAACTTCACCAATGTCATAACTCTCCGTAAGTTCATGCCATATTTTAATAGGTTCGCCATGATATACCTTTACACCACTGTTCTTTGAATGCAACTGTTGGTGAATAGCAGAGATTTGATGGTGAATAAACGTGACACGTGCGTCATCTTTATCCTCAAGGTCATCAAGAATATTACTATCAAATATAAAAATGGGCAATACAGTTCGATCGCTTTTTAGCGCCACATTGAGCGCTGTATTGTCTTCAAGACGAAGGTCTCGTCTGAACCAGAATATATTTACCCTGGGTTTACTCATTTATCTTTCAGAGAATCAATTTCTTTTTCTAACTTTTCGATCTCCTCCATTTTTGAGGCGTATAACTTCAGGTCACCTGAGCGTTGAATGTGCATGGCCTTTTCTAAAAGGGCAGACTTCTTCTTTTGTAATTTTTTAACTGGATCTGATTTGAGAAATGAAAACATAATGTAAGATAGTTGATTACCTTAATAACAACTATGTTAGAGATAAGTTATGACTCTATTTCAAGTGCCATTTTGCTTTGCAAGTTCTCCATTATCTGCTTGAACCAGAAAGTATAACTAGCTGGATTTTCCTCTATGTCAGCCATTAACGATTTTGCATCAATGTACTTGAAATCCTCTACTTCTTCGGGGTTGAGTATTGGCTTATCATCACTCGTACAAGTGAGTACATGATCATATTCAAACTCAGTTAAATTATTATCAAGCTCAGCTTTATATATAAATTTGTACAAGAATTCTGGCTTAGCATCTAAACCTATCTCTTCTTTTAATCTTCTTTTGGCAGCAGCTTCGCTATTTTCATTAGGGTGTTGATGACTGCAGCATGCGTTGGTCCATAATCCTCCTGAATGATATTTTCCTGATGCTCTTTTTTGGATTAACATTTCTCCTTTAGAGTTGTAAACCAAAACTGAAAAGGCTCGATGAAGTACACCATTAAAGTGGGCTTCCATTTTTTCCATCAAACCTATTTCTTCATCTT
>CAYGNU010000078.1:1953-10474 GCA_964351175.1 uncultured Roseivirgaceae bacterium
CTTTAGAATTAACCAAAATTACTTCGCTCATGCTAAATGATGTTTAGTCGGTGTCTCAAATAAGTATAAAATAGGATAGAAAATTTCACCGGATTTGGAATTCTTATTCGTTTATCTAAAACCCTCGATGAAGGTGTTCTTTTTATTTTATTGAATAGGGCATAATAGTAAACATAGGCAAGATATACTCCAAACCTAGAGGTTTTAGGAAGCATCTTGATGCCTTCTAGGCCCATGCTAAAATCTTTTTGAATGTCAGCTTCGATTTCTAACTTTTCATTTTCATCAAAATTTTTCAACTCAACACCTGGGAAGTAAGTTCTACCCATTTCCACATAGTCAGCATTTAAGTCTCTAAGGAAATTAATCTTCTGAAAAGCTGATCCTAGTTTCATAGCATAGGGCTTCAGGTGATCATATTGGTCTTGCTTTCCGTCACAAAAAACCTTTAGACACATTAGACCTACTACTTCTGCAGAGCCTAATATGTACTCTTCGTACTTAGACTGATTGTATTCCACTTTAGACAGATCCATTTCCATGCTATATAGAAACTTGTCTATGAGGTCAATGTCTATATTATATTTATTTACTGTATGTTGGAAGCTATTTAAAATAGGGTTAAGGCTAATGTTCTCCTCAATTGATGTGTAAGTATCAGCTTTGAATCTATCCAATAGAACTTTTTTGTCGTAGTTATGAAAGGTATCGACTATCTCATCGGCAAAGCGCACAAAACCATATATAGCACAAATAGGATCACGCAAGGGTTTATCAAGGCAT
Source organism: uncultured Roseivirgaceae bacterium (assembly GCA_964351175.1). Taxonomy (GTDB): domain Bacteria; phylum Bacteroidota; class Bacteroidia; order Cytophagales; family Cyclobacteriaceae; genus Fulvivirga. Next base: position 2,737 of record CAYGNU010000078.1, read on the forward strand.
CTAATCCCCAATGAAAATGAAGTGCTGTAAGACGTAGTAACGTATCGACTACATTTTAGAGATACTTGGTCAAATAGTTCTTTCATCAGTTGTTCTTAATGTCTTTAAGTATTTCTCTTGCTGTCACTTGACCAGAAATAAGAGAAGGAGGAACTCCTGGCCCTGGAACTGTCAGTTGACCTGTATAATACAAATTTTTAACCTTTTTGTTTACAATAGAGGGCTTTAAAATGGCTGTTTGCTTCAAAGTGTTAGCCAAACCGTAGGCATTACCTTTGTAGCTGTTGTAGTCTTTTATAAAATCTTGATGGGCATAACTGCGCTTGTAGACAACATGATCTTTAATTTTTTCTCCCGTTAGTGCTTCCATTCTAGCCATTACCATATCAAAATATTTCTCTCTGTCAGCTTCGTTATCTTCGAGGTTGGTGGCTACAGGAATAAGAATAAAAACATTTTCCATACCCTCAGGAGCAGAGCTTGGGTCTGTTTTTGAGACGCAGCTTACATAAAACAATGGCTTAGTTGGCCATTTCGGATCATCATAAATTTCTACTGCATGTGCATCAAAAGACTCATCGAAAAATAAATTGTGATGCCTTAAATTTTCAATTTTCTTATTGAGCCCGATGTAGAAAATAAGACTTGAAGGAGCTAAAGCACGTTTATCCCAATATTGCTCATTGTACATACGGTGTTCCTCATCGAGCAAGTGCTGCTCTACATGATGATAATCAGCACCGCCAACTACATAATCAAAAGCTTCAAAAGCTCCATTGACCATTATACCAGTAGTTTTTTTGTTTTCAACTACGATCTTCTCTACCGTTTGTGAGACTTTAAACTTAACTCCTTGTTCCAAGGCAACTTTTTCCATCCCCTCAACGATTTTGTACATTCCTCCGTCTGGATACCATGTACCAAGGCAGATATCTGCATAATTCATTAAGCTATATAATGCAGGTGTTTCTTGAGGCTTGGCTCCAAGAAACAGAACAGGAAATTCTAACAGTTGCACTAAGCGACTGTCTTTAAAATGTTTTCTGATATAAGAAGATATAGACTTAAAAACATGGAGTTTGAAAACACCTAGTATTAATCGTTTATCTATAAATTCTGTGAGAGATCGCCCAGGTTTGTAAACTAGGTCATTAATACCAACTTCATATTTGTAGGCAGCCTCATCAAGAAACTGCTTTAAGTAAACGCTGCTTCCTTTTTCTATTTTTTCGAAAAGATTATAAAATTCATTGAGGTCTGCTGGTATGTCAATTCCCTTCTTATCTTCAAAATATACTTTGTACGAAGGATCTAATCTAATGAGTTGGTAGAAGTCTTCTACTTTATGGTCGAAAGCTTTGAAATATTCTTCGAAAACATCAGGCATCCAGTACCAACTTGGGCCCATATCAAAAGTAAAGCCCTCAGCTAAAAACTTACGGGCTCGACCACCAAATGAATCATTTTTCTCAAATACTGTTACTTCACATCCTCCTTTGGCTAAAAAACTTGCTGCTGATAATCCAGCAAAGCCTGAACCAATAACTGCTATTTTTTTTGTCATAAGTTGCTTATTCGGAATAAGCTACTAACTTTTTTTGAATTTCTTTACGTGCATGGAAGATTCTATTCTTCACAGTCCCAATTGGAATGTCAAGTTGTTCTGCAATTTCGTGGTATTTAAAACCTTCAGTGTGCATTTGAAATGGTATCAATAAGTCTTCTTTGATTTCGTTGATGCATTTTTGTATGTCCTTATATTCATACGTACCATCAGGTGTATTGAAGGTGTAGTCATCAGCTACATTTAAGAAATACAATTCTTTTGTATCATCATGAGATGTTTTAGCACGCTGCATTTTTCTGTAATTGTTAATGAACGTGTTTCTCATGATAGTGAATAACCAACCTTTTAGGTTTGTATTTTGTCTGAACTTATCTCTATATGTCAAAGCTTTTAAAACAGTATCCTGCACGAGATCTTCAGATTCCATTTTATCACTGGTAAATTTCTTCGTGAACAATTCTAGTGTGCTTTTAAGAGAAGCTACTTGATGATTGAATTCTAGTGCAGTCATAATGTTTAACGTTTTAGTTAGAATGTTAAACAAAGATACATATACAGAATTTAAATGCAAGTAAATGTTTAACAAATATTAAATAAAGTTAAACAAAACTTATTAAGTCAATAAGTTTAATAAATCGGCAGGGTTTTTAAATAATGTGATACCTTCTGGAATAATCTCACTTTTATTGAACAGCGGTTGGCCAGTCATTAAAATTCGTTTATTTTTGAAGTCTTTTTCCATGAGGGCTAAATAATCTGCAAAGTTCTTCTCTGCGCCTATAAATGCTACCGAGCTAATAAGGATATCAGGATCAATCTTATCACAAGCTTTTTTAAGATCAGGGTATGGTACGTTTTGTCCAAGATAATAAGTTTTATAACCTCTCTTTTTTACCAGATAATGAAAGAACAGTAACCCAAGTTCATGGAGCTCAGTTTCTTGTAGAAATAAAACAACGCTCTCATCTCTTGAAATAGGATCTTGCAGCCCATCAATGGCAACAATCATTTTTTGGCGAATAAGGTTGGAAATAAAATGCTCCTGCACCGGATTGATCTTATTAGAAAGCCACAGAATACCAATCTTTCGCAAGAAGGGATAAACGATGTTATTAATGGTTTCTTCAAAGCCTTTTTTTAAGATGCAGCTAGATAACGTTTTTTCAAACTTAGCTTCATCTAGATCAACCATACTAATGGTAAGTTGATCTATGAAAATCTCATTCTCTGGTTTTGTGTCATTCGCCAGCTCTGAGATTTTTGTACACAGTTCTGCTTCAGTAAGACTGGCAATCTTGGAAATTTTGAACCCTTGATTATACAGTGTAGACACATTAAGGATTTGCTTCAAGTCCTTGTCAGAATAGGTACGGATGTTTGTCTCCGATCTTTCTGGATTGATAAGGTTATGTCTTTTTTCCCAAATCCTTATCGTGTGGGCTTTTATACCCGTCAATGCTTCAAGTTCCTTAATAGAATAATTTGCCATGCTCTTTCGCTAATCCATAGACTAACAACATAATTTTCACAATGTTATAAAAATATTTTATACTGTATAGTAAGTTGATGATTCTGGTGTATTTCATCTATCTCTTATCCAATTTTTGTAAATTTAATTTATGGTAAATACAACCGTTGGTTCAACTGACATTGTTAAAATTTCATTAAACGGAAGGCGTCAGCAGCCCGATCTTCTGGCTGTAGAAGAACCATTAGAGATTAGAATATCCTTTGGATCATTGGAATCAAGACAAGAGAAAGCCATCGCTGTAACTATGCGCACCCCAGGTCATGATCATGAACTGAGCTTGGGTTTTTTGTTTAATGAGGGGATTATAAAATACAAAAATGAGGTTGTGAGCATTACGCATTGTGAAAACGTAAAGGCCGAAGAGCGTGGCAATGTTATCAAAGTATCGCTGCACCCTGAAGTTATTTTTGATATCACCAAATTGGATCGTCATTTCTATACTAATTCAAGTTGTGGTGTTTGTGGAAAAGCTTCTATTGAGTCTGTAGAAACAGGGTGTGAAGTAATTATTAATGATAATTTATTTGAAGAGCGCATTGTCCACGAAGCGCCAGATAAACTACGATCAGCACAGACTGTTTTTGAACATACCGGAGGTATTCACGCTGCAGGATTTTTTGGTTTGGATGGTGAATTGTCGATTATGAGAGAGGACGTAGGCAGACATAATGCATTGGATAAGCTTATTGGTGCGGGAATTGAATTGGGAAAAGACTTATCTCAAGGATTTGTACTTGTTAGTGGTAGAGTTAGTTTTGAACTGATTCAAAAAGCTGCGATGGCGGGTATACCATTATTAGCTGCGGTAGGTGCCCCATCAAGTTTGGCGGTCGAATTGGCCAAGCAAATGAATATGACCTTATTAGGCTTTGTTAGGGATGGTAGTTTTAACGTTTATTGTGGCGAGCAAAGAATAGTCAGGTAACAATTAGCAATTAACAATTAGCAATTGCTCTCTGCCTTAGGATTTTTAAAAAGGCCACTTTCACCTTCTTTGCGAGGTACAAGGCACTGAAAATCCTTTTCTACCAATAATGAAAGTGTTTGCCCGTTTGCGTAGGTAATATTACTTTCAAAACCCACCTGATCAGAATCTGCCCACTCCTTTATTTTATACTCAGGTATATTTACGGAGATAATACCTCTTACAAAGCTTACGGAAAAATCATCTCGACTTTGTCTTATAAGCTGATAAACTAAGGCAGAGCTTCCAAATTCCACCTGACCTTTCACCTCACCATTACTGGCAAAATCACTTACTTCCTGCTTCGTAAGTCTGAATCTAACCGAATTGCCTTGAATTCTCATCTTCATCTTTTTTGGAATTTATTTGATTTGAAAAAGTTGGTTTAGTATAATTTTCAATTTGTAATGAGACCCTACAATGCTAAAATTAGAACTTTAAACCTCGAATAAGCTACACCATCGCTTTAAACTTTCCTTTACTTTTTCTCACTTTACACATCACCACCTTATATTCCGGGCACATGGCTTCGCTATCATGCACATCGCTAGTGATATTGTTGAGCATGATCTCAGGAAAGTGGAAAGTAGAGCTCATCACCCCAGGCTTTACTTCATCGGTAATAAATGCTTTGATATCTACTTTGCCTCTTGGAGATTCCACACATACCATTTGACCATCTTCAATCATATTGTCAGCGGCATCTTTAGGGTTGATGAGCAATACATCTTCTGTAAGGATGTCCACATTGCCTGTTCTACGGGTCATCGTACCGCAGTTGTAATGCTCTAACTCTCGGTTAGTGGTAATGATATAAGGATAATCCTTGCCATGTGTTTCCACCTCGGTAGATTCTTTGAAGTTCTGGAAAGTGAATTTGCCCAAGCCTCTTTTAAACTCTTTGATGTGCAGCATAGGTGTATCCTTGCCGCCTTCAAATACTGGCCACTGCAAGCCATTGTCACCTAAATTATCCCAGGTGATGCCCATAAAGAAAGGAACGATCTGCGAAATCTCTTCTAACATACCTTCTGGAGTATAAGGCGGTTGAGGATAACCCATTCGATTCATTAAGTCCACAATGATCTCACCGTCAGGCTTGGTGCCTTCTAATGGTTTTACCACTTGCTGCACACGTTGCACTCTGCGTTCACCATTGGTAAATGTGCCATTTTTCTCTAGAAATGATGCTCCTGGCAATATTACAGTCGCATGTCTTGCTGTTTCAGTCATGAATATTTCTTGAACGATCAAGAGTTCTAGGCTATCCATAGCCTTCATTACTTTTTGTGTATTAGGATCAGTCTGCACTACATCTTCACCTATCAGCCACAAGGCTTTTAGGTCACCACTAATGGCGGCATCAAACATCTCTGGAATTTTATAACCGATATGACTCGGTACATTGGCATTATAAAAGGTATTGTATCTGGCGTTAATATCCGGATTGGTCACATCTAAATATCCTGCGCCTTGATGGGGTTGTGCGCCCATGTCAGCAGCACCTTGCACATTATTCTGTCCTCTTAGCGGGTTCATACCAGAACCTTTTTTACCAATATTGCCTGTGATCATTGCTAAGTCAGCAATCAACTGAACGGTGAATGTACCCTGACTGTGCTCCGTAACACCTAACCCATGAAACTCCATGGCCGCATTGGCATTGGCGTAAGCCATACTCGCTTCTTTTACCAAGTCCTTATCAACTCCTGTTATGGCCGCCAATTCGTCCATATCGAGTTTTAAAATCTCAGCTTTAAACTCCTCAAACCCTTCAGTACGTTTAGATACAAAATCTTTGTCCATTACATCTTCTGTTATGATATAATAGAGCATCATATTTAATAAGGCCACATTAGTACCTGGACGCAACTGTAAATGATATTTGGCATATTTAGCCAATTCTATTTTTCGCGGGTCAATGACAATTCCCAAAGTGCCCTTCATCAACTTTTGCTTGAGTTTGGCACCAGTCACTGGATGAGCATCGGTAGGATTTGCCCCAATAACTAAAATACAATCTGTATATTTTATATCCTCGATAGAATTGGTAGCTGCTCCTGTACCGAAGGCACGCTGCATGCCCAATGCAGTAGGAGAGTGGCACACCCGTGCGCAGCAGTCTATATTATTAGTGCCGATAACAGCACGCATAAACTTTTGCATGAGGTAGTTTTCCTCATTAGGCGTACGTGCAGAAGAAATTCCAGCTATCGAATCAGGACCATGGTCTGCAATTAACTGCTTGAATTTATCGGTAATAAAATCATAAGCTTCATCCCAGGTAGCCTCTTCAAGCTCACCATTTCTTTTAATCAATGGCGTTTTTAATCTATCAGGGTGGTTGTAGAATTTAAAAGCATATCGTCCCTTCAGGCAAGTATGACCGCCATTGGCCTCTGCCTCATAAGGCGCTTGTATAGATAGAATTTCACCATCTTTAGTAGCCACTTCTAGATTACAGCCTACACCGCAGTAGGTACAAACTGTTCGAGTTTTTTCTGCCTTTACCACTGATTTTGATTCAAATACATCACTGATAGCAGAGGTAGGACAAGCTTGGGCACAAGCACCACAGCTCACACAGTCAGATTCCATGAACGACTGATCATTGCCCTTGATGATATGGCTATCAAAGCCACGCCCAGCCATGTTCAAAACAAACTCTCCTTGTACTTCATCGCACGCCCGTACACAGCGGTAGCAATTGATACATTTGGATAAATCAGAAGTCATGTAGGGGTGAGAGAGGTCTTTTTGCCTGTCCAAATGATTTTCTCCTTCAGGGTAGCGTACATCTCTGATTCCTACACTAGCCGCCACATCTTGCAATTCGCAATTTCCATTTACCTCACAGGTAAGGCAATCCAGCGGATGATCGGTCAGCACTAATTCAATAATGTTTTTTCTAAGCTTTTGAATATTTGGTGAATCAGGGTAGAGGTACATACCTTCCTGCATGGGGCTGTGGCAACTTGCCATGGCTTTGGTTTTACCATTTTCTTCTAACGCTACATCTACACTGCACACTCGGCAACTACCAAATGGCTCCAGATTAGGTGCATCGCATAGAGTAGGCACTGATTTCTTTCCTTTATGTCTTTTTAAGAATGAAAGCATGGTTTCGCCCTCCTTTATTGGATAAGCCTTGTCGTTGATGTATGCTACCTTACTCATATCCTTCTTAATTTTCAAAATGGTTATTCAATTCATCACCAAAGTATTGCAGTGCATTTTTTGCCGGTAGGGGGATTCCACCACCATGTGCACATAAACTTCCTTGCTGAAGGGTAGATAATAAATCGTCAAATAATTCTCTAGAGATTTTATAATCGGTCTCTGCGGTCTTCTTAAGCATTTCATGAGCACGCTTAGTTCCCAATCGGCATGGGAAGCACTTTCCACAACTTTCAAAGGCTGCAAACTCAAACAAATGCTCTAAATATTTTATCATCGGGAAGTCAGTAGGTATACTTACTATGGAGGCATGACCTAATAGAAAACCGTTGCTGGCAAAAGATTCAAAATCTATGTTCAAATCTTTGATTTTGTCTACCGGTACAATTCCACCCAGTGGACCTCCGATGTGTAATGCTTTTACTGGTTTTTTGAATCCGCCTGCCATTTCATACACCACCTTGGCGAGCGGAGAGCCCATTTCTACTTCGTATATACC
>CAYGNU010000078.1:10484-12117 GCA_964351175.1 uncultured Roseivirgaceae bacterium
GTATATACCTGGGTTGTTGAAGAGGCTATCGCAACTAATTAGTTTTGTGCCTGCTGATTTTGTGGTGCCCAGCGCTTTATAAGCCTTGCCACCATTTTTGATGATATAATGTAGTGCTGCTAATGTTTCTACATTATTGACTACTGTAGGCTTGTTAAACAGACCTTGAGTAGTAGGGAAGGGCGGACGGGTTCGCACTTCAGGTCGCTGTCCTTCAATGGAATTGATTAAGGCTGTTTCTTCTCCACAGATATAAGCACCTTGTGCCTTAATAACTTTTATATCGAAATTGAATTTGGTATTACTAATATCTTGCCCAAGGAAACCATGATCGCGAAGCTCCTGAATGGCTGCTTCCACAATGGTCACAGATTCCGGATATTCACCTCTGATATATACTATACCCCATGATGCACCCGTAACATAGCCTGCTACCATCATTCCAAATAAAACAGCGTGTGGTCTTTCTTCCAATAAATAGCGATCAGAATAGGCTCCCGGATCACCTTCATCCGCATTACAAATAATGAACTTGGTATTACTTGTTTCTTTTCTACAGCTTTCCAACTTAAAGCCCATTGGAAAGCCTGCGCCCCCTCGTCCGCGGATTGTAGAGGCTTTTATTTCTTCTAATACAGCTTCTGGTGATTTTTTCAATGCTTCTATTAGCACATTGTAATGGGCCTCAAACCCTTCGTATTTGGCAGTTAATACTGGATTGTCACTTACCACAGCGTACTTGTCTTTATCAGGGACGGCATTGGTACTTATGATGCTCTCTATTTCTGTTTTTGACTTAGCCGAGTAGTTAGTGCCATTGTAGTGAAATGCACTATTCTCATGACAACGGCCTAGGCAGGTCATATGACCAATTTCTGTTGGCTTGAATTTTTTTGACAGCGTAGAATGCACTTCTTCTTGCGTACCAGCACATAGGCAAGCCGAACCATTACATACATAGACTTTCTTCCCTTGGTTTTCGGGTTTCATAAAGTCATAGAAGCTAGTTGTGCCATAGGTAGAGGACTTACCGATGAGAAACTCCTTAGCTAAGGCATCTAGGTCAGCCTTTTGTGGTGTGCCAGTGGCGGAGGACAGCTGACCCATTTTCTCAAACAGGTTATCAACGACTCCCTTTCGACCTGATAATTCACTTAAATTCTTTGACATACCGCAGTTTTAGTAATGCAAACCTTTGAAATTACTTCTAAGGCCTATAATGTAGTACTAAATTTACTTTCAACTGCCGAGGAATGCAATTAGGAGAGGAGTTAATATTTTGGTTATGTACTGTTTGGTGTTGGAAGGGGAGATTTACCCTAAAAATCAATGATAATGTGGTTGACTAAGGGAAGCCATGTGTAATACAAAGAGATAGTATTAGTTTTTAGTTGTCAATAGCATACAGTTTGTTCATTTGTGAGTTTATTACACTTTCAGGCGTCATTTTCAACATTAATCTCATAAATGGTTGTCCAATTGTACTATTAGCCATTTTGCCGAATTGCCAGGAGGTATTGACAATATAGTCTACTTTTTTTCTCCTTGCTAGCTGAAATTGTTCAAATGCTTCTTGTGTGTTTTGTGGTGATTTAGACAAATATTTACTGATGTAAAAAGCATCCTCAATACC
>CAYGNU010000079.1:0-11979 GCA_964351175.1 uncultured Roseivirgaceae bacterium
GTGTGGGTGAGTAGTTTTAACATTATATTGCTAGCATTGGCCTAGTTTTTTAGGATTTCAAGTCATGCTATTTTCGTCAGCTATTTTTCTCTTTTACTTTTTGCCTATTTGTCTGCTTCTTGTTTGGATAGCTAGCAAAAAGTATCATAATCTGATTTTGTTAATAGCTAGTCTAATCTTCTATTCATGGGGAGAGCCATCGCTGATTTTGGTAATGATAGGTTCTATAATTATCAACTATTGGATTGGCCTAAAGTTATTGGCCAGTAACCGCAATGCAGGCCTGATAGTAGGCTTAACTTTTAATCTTGGCCTTCTAGTTGTATTTAAATACTCCAATTTTATTGTTGATAATATTAATGCTACTGCAGGTTATAGCGTTTTGAAACTTAGTCCTATACTGCTTCCAATTGGTATTTCATTTTTTACTTTTCAGGCGCTCTCTTATATAATTGATGTCTATAGGAAACAAGTAGAGGCACAGAAAAGCATTTTTGATCTAGCGCTTTATATCTCTTTGTTTCCACAGCTTATTGCAGGACCAATTGTTAGATATCATGATATAAACCACCAACTCAGAAACAGAAAGATAACTTTATCAAAATTTGAAAGTGGCGTTGAACGGTTTGCAATCGGCTTTATAAAAAAGCTTCTTATCGCAGATAACATGGCTTATGTCGCGGATACAATTTTTAATTATGGCTCTAATGAATTGGATACTTCACTTGCCTGGATAGGAATAGTTTCATACACTTTTCAAATCTACTTTGACTTTTCAGGATATTCAGATATGGCCATAGGTCTAGGAAGAATGTTCGGCTTCGAGTTTTTAGAGAATTTCAACTACCCTTACATATCAAAGTCAATTAGAGAATTTTGGCGCAGATGGCACATATCCCTTTCTACCTGGTTTAGGGATTACCTCTACATACCTTTAGGTGGCAGTAAAAATGGGACTTCAAAAGCACTTCTCAATTTAATTATTGTCTTTATCCTAACGGGTTTGTGGCATGGTGCCAAATGGAATTTCATTATTTGGGGGATGTACCATGGGGTTTTTTTAATAATTGAACGACTTATAAAACCAAAAAAGATTCCGAACGTTCTATCCCATTTTTATGTGATTATTGTCATTATGATTGGATGGGTATTCTTTAGGGCTGACGATTTTTATCATGCTGCTTTTTATTTAAAGAACATGTTCGTACCCACGTTTAATGTAGATTTTCCAAACAATATTAAGTATATAGTGAACAAGGAGATCTTAGTGATTCTAATATTTGCCATCATGTTTTCAACACCGTTAAAAAGGATATTAAAAAGCCTTATCGAAAATCGTTCGATGAAAAAACCTAATATCCTTGGTGTTGCTTATTACATAATTCTTTTAGCATTATTTCTTATTAGTATCTCCTACATGGTAGCTGATTCTTATAGCCCATTTATCTATTTCCGTTTCTAATGTTGAAAGTGAGCAAATATTTTTTTTCAGGACTTTTTATACTAGTAGTGTTTCTACCATTGGTAGACTCATTACTAAACATACTTCCTGAAAACAAAAACACAGAAAATAGAGCTCTCTCAGAAATTTCATTTGACATATCCTCATGGAATGATATCCCACACTCCATAGAGAACTATTTTAAAGATACTTTTCATGGGCGAAGTCTGTACTTCGATATGAATATGAAAATTAAAAGGGGTTTAAGCTCTAAACCTTTTAAAGATAACAGCCTTGTGGTTGGAAAGGATGGATGGTACTTTTCAAATTTTCAGCATGTTATTGATGATTACCGAGCAGTAAGACCTTTTACTGAATCCGAGGTAGATGAGATTAAAGAATCATTGGCCAAATGTCAAGATGAACTAAACACGTCTGGAATAAAATACTATCTATTAATTGTACCCAACAAACACACTATCTATAGCCATCAACTTCCTGATTATATCAAAAAAATTGGAAAAAAATCACGATTAGAACAGCTCCTACCAACCTTACAAAGTGCCAATATTAATGTTATCGACATAAGAGATGAAATGCAAAAGTCAAAAGATAGAATGCCGCTATATTTCAAAACGGATTCTCATTGGAATTTGAATGGTTCCTTTATAGGATATCAAAAACTATTCTCTCACATTCAGCAAAGTTTTCCTGTATTGCAGCCAGCAAAAATAGAGGATTTTAACATCAGGGTTGTTGACAAAAAAGGAGGAGATATAGTCGCTATGATGGGAATGGAGAATGAAATCACGGACAAATTTGTTGAATATAACCCCTTGAGTGGGTATTTTTTTAAAGAAGCAAAATTGGGTAATTACAAGTTACCAAAACCTAAGATTTTTCACCCTGAAATAAGCGTTTCAGCTTTTGAGGGAGGAAACACTCCACTAAAAGTGGTAGTTTTTAAAGACTCTTATGGTGGATATATGCAACAATTTATCAACAAGCATTTTCAGAGGTCTGTTTACGTATGGGGCCATAACTATGAGTTGAATAAAGATATTATAGAACAAGAAAAACCAGATATGGTAATACAAATAATAGTGGAAAGATATTTATATACTCTTCTTGAGGCGAGTGAGGTAAATGCTAAAGTTAACTGACCAAAGTCACCTTTTTTAGTGACTCGTTTTTTCGCCTCTGTTGGTGTTGTCACCAACAGACACTATCAACCTCGATAATCACTAATAAATCCAAACTCACTCTCATTTTTTAGGTAGTAACCAGCTGAGGAGTATCTATAGTTTTCTGGCAAATCGCATAATCCAGCCTTTACAGGATTATTGTGAATATATTGCATTTTCTGTTCAAAGACGTCTCTGGTTTTCAATGCAATACTTAGCGAATTCCTCTGCCAAAACTGATACTTCCTATCCTTTAAATTCACTTCAAATTCAGCTAATACTTGAGGATCATTATCTACTAAATGAAACCTTATTTGTTGAGCTGTATATTTTAGAAAATCGCGCTGAACATTTTTCTGCAAAGACCCTTCTCTCATTTGCCAGATAAGATGAATGTGGTTCTTCATAATTACAAAAGCATAAACATTAACCCTTTTTTCGCTACTTAAGAATGATAGACTATCAATGATAATGTCCTTATATCGTTTATTTTCAAGTAATGGCTTCCACTCAAAAATGGTCGCAGTAAAAAACTGAGCATAATCTTCAATTATTTCCATTCTTAGATTCTGTTAGTGTCACCGGTTTGTTGGTGACAACACCAACAAAGGCATCTGGATCTGATTAGTCCCTAATTTAATTTTCACAAACTTTATTCTATTTAAACTTCGCACATTAATTTCCTCTGACCAAAATCACCTTTTTTACTGATCCCTTTTTCACCTTATTTTTTGCTAATCACAGCCGAAGGCCATATCTTCGCATTGTTTATAATTAATCTAAATAAAAAGTGGTAAACCTGAGAAGCGTTGTGGATTTAGCCCCCGGAGAAAGTGCCATTATCAGCGGATTTATGGATGATACACTTTCTTTGAAGTTGTTGGAAATGGGATGTTTACCTGGTCAACCAATAAAATTCAATTTCGCTGCCCCATTGGGAGATCCTATTTGCGTAAGTGTTTCTGGTTATGACTTGTCTCTTCGATTAGACGAGGCTATCACTATTTCTGTTCAATAAATGGTTTCTGGCGATATGAGAAAAATCGCCCTTGTTGGCAATCCGAATTCTGGAAAATCTTCTCTCTTTACCCACCTTACTGGATTAAATCAAAAAATTGGGAATTTCCCTGGTGTTACGGTTGACAAAAAAACTGGCTACACCCAACTGCCTAATGGCGAAAAAATCGAGATCATAGACTTGCCAGGTACCTACAGTATCTACCCTAACTCTACTGACGAAAAGATTGTATTTGATATACTAGCCAATAAATCAAATCCGCTACATCCTGATGCCGTAGTTGTAATTGTAGACGCATCAAATTTCAAAAGAAATCTTCTTCTTTTCACTCAAATTCATGACTTGAATATCCCAACCATATTGGTGCTCAATATGATGGATATTGTAGAGCAAACCGGCCTAAGTATAGATGCTGCCAAATTAAGTAAGGAATTAGGCGTGCCTGTTTTGCCAATGAAGGCGAGAAGAGGTAAAGGAGTTGATCTTTTAAAGCAGACGCTTACCGACATAAAGCTGGATGAGTACAAGGCTATTTTTGATGCTGCTGCTCATGCACCTGAAGCGATAGCAGAGGCTAAGGAAGTATTCACTATCAAAGAAGACTACGTTGCTTATCAACTTTTGCAGCAATTTCGCATTAATACCTCCTTGGCTGAAAATGAAAAGAACATTTTACAGCAGATTAAAGAAAAACATAATTTTAACAGAGATGAATTAAGGCGAAAAGAAACATTAGAACGCTATTCATCTATCAATCACTTTATCAATGGTGCAGTAAAAGAAACTTTTACTGTGCTTCCCAAAAAAGTCACAGAGAAACTAGATCGTGTCTTTACACACAAAATCTGGGGATACGTGATTTTCTTGGCCATCTTATTTTTAATCTTTCAATCCATATTTGCTTGGGCTGAAGGACCCATGGACCTGATTGACTTTACCTTTTCTGAGGCAAGTGCCTACCTATCTAACCTTTTACCGGAAAGTGCTTTAACTCGATTACTAACAGAAGGACTGATCCCTGGAATAGGCGGAATCGTAATCTTCATTCCTCAGATCGCCATTCTATTTGCTTTCATAGCGATATTGGAAGAAACAGGCTATATGTCTCGTGTGGTTTTCCTTATGGACAAAATCATGCGGAAATTTGGTCTTAGTGGCAAAAGCGTGGTTCCATTAATTTCAGGAGTAGCATGTGCTATCCCTGCTATTATGGCTACAAGAACTATTGAAAACTGGAAAGAAAGACTAATTACGATTTTTGTAACACCTTTTATGAGTTGTTCGGCAAGGCTGCCTGTTTACACTATCTTAATAGCCTTAGTCATACCGGATAAAATGGTATTGGGCGTTATCAACATGCAGGGCATTGTCTTGATGGGTTTATACCTTCTTGGGTTCTTCATGGCCATAGGTTCAGCCGGTATTATGAAACTCATTCTTAAAACTACAGAAAGAAGCTTTTTGGTTATGGAACTACCCACTTACAAAGCTCCACGATGGAAGAATGTAGTGCTCACAATGATCGAGAAATCAAAAACATTCGTTTTTGAAGCAGGAAAAATTATCCTTGCTATTTCTATCATACTTTGGGTATTGGCAAGTTATGGGCCTGGGGAGCACATTAAAAATGCTCAAGTTGAAGTGGCTGAAATAGTTAAACATCAGGGCTTAACAGAGGAAGAGTTTAACAATAGAGTGCAAGCCTATAAGCTAGAAAAATCTTATGCTGGCATTTTTGGAAAAACCATAGAACCAGTAATTACACCTTTGGGTTATGACTGGAAAATTGGCATTGCACTTATTACTTCATTTGCCGCCAGAGAGGTATTTGTGAGTACAATGGCAACCATTTATAGCATTGGCGATGATGTAGAAGAGGGTACGATCAAGAATAGAATGCGATCGGAAATAAATCAGGAAACTGGTGGACCAAGATACAATGTGGCAACTGGCGTTTCCTTATTACTGTTTTATGTTTTTGCCATGCAGTGCATGAGCACACTAGCGGTGGTCTATCGTGAAACCAACGGTTGGAAATGGCCTGCTATTCAATTTACCTATATGACTGCCATTGCTTACTTATCTGCACTTATTGCTTATAATATTTTATCATAATGTAAGAAAGTCAGTTTTTTTCTTACCATACTAATGCGTTAAATTGAAACTGATGACATCTCCAGAAACTATCTTTCAGGAAAAAATAACACTTCACAAACTTGAGTGGAGCAGACTTAACAAGAAATACAACTTAATTGCGTTTGGTCGTATTTTGGTATTTATCCTTTACTTAATCCTTGCAGTATATTTTGCTAATGCAAAAATGAGTTTCGCTTTGGGCCTAACGGCCCTCTCCTTTCCGCTTGTATTTGGGGTATTCGTCAAAATACATAGGCGTATTTCCTATAAAAGAAAACAAGAAGGCATTCTTCAAAAGATTAATGAAGACGAGCTTAAAATCTTTCAAGGGGAGCTAAAAGGACAAGAAGAAGGCGCCAACTTCAAAGACAAAACGCATCAATACATCAATGATCTTGATGTTTTTGGCGCTAATTCAGTCTTTCAACTATTAAACAGATGTACTACCAATGGAGGGCAAACTAAATTGGCCCAATGGCTTTCTAAGTTTTCCAAAAAGGAAGAAATAGAAAAAAGACAAATTGCAGTAAAAGAATTAGCGCCAAAATTAGACTGGCGCCAAAAATTTCAAGCAAGCGGATTGCATCATAAAAATGAAAAGGCAAAACCTCAACTACTCGTTAAATGGATTAATGAGCCTTATGTCTACAATAATATTTATAAGGTAATAGCATGGGTATTACCTCTAATAACCATCACCTTCGTTGTTCTGTATTTTGCGGCAGATATAAGCTTTTATTTTACGGTAGGTATGTTTGTTATTAATGGGATTGTACTCTCTCATTTTAGCAAACACATCCAAAATTTAACATTGTCCGTTGCAGATCATATAAATTTATTAGCCAGTTACAGCACATTAATAAAACAATTGGAAGATTCCAATTTTGAAAGTCCGCTGCTCAATGCTTTGAGAAACAACCTTATTAACGATGGCAAAAAGGCATCTGTTTCAATTATCAACCTTTACAAGATATTAGACTTCCTCAATGCAAGAGCTAATTTTTTCTATTTTATTATAGATTCATTAACCCTATTCGATCTCCATATTATGTTTATGGCTGAGCGATGGAAAGAAAAAAATATTGGTGATGTATCGCTTTGGTTTGATTCAATTAGCGAGTTTGAAGCATTATGCAGCTTAAGTGGCTTCACTTATAGTAACCCCAATTTCAGATTTCCTTCGATCAGTGCAGAAGACTACACACTTAAGGGTGAAGACATTGCTCACCCCCTAATTAAAAAGAAAGAACGGATAAGTAACAGCTATTCACTCAATGGAAAAGGAGCACTAACAATTATCACTGGCTCTAACATGTCCGGTAAAAGTACATTCTTAAGAACATTAGGTGTAAACATTGTATTGGCATTATCTGGAGCCCCAGTTTGCGCCAAAAATTTCACGGTTTCTGAATTGCAGTTATTTACTAGTATGCGAACAGAAGACAATTTAGAAGAGCATGTTTCTTCTTTTTATGCAGAACTTCAGCGTATAAAAGCGCTACTTGATGAAGTTGAAAAGGGTATGCCTGTTTTGTTTATGTTGGATGAAATATTGAAAGGTACCAATTCTCATGATAGGCACAATGGAGCAGTCTCTTTAGCCAAGCAGCTATCTACTACTAATGCATTCGGGCTAATTTCTACTCATGACCTTGAGTTAGGGAAACTACAAAATGAATTGAAGAACGTAACCAATTACAGTTTTAATAGTGAAGTAAATGGTACTGAGATTGTTTTTCCTTACAAGTTGGATGAAGGTATCTGCAAGAGTTTCAATGCGAGTGCCTTAATGGAAAAAATGGGAATTAAGATGCAATAAAAAAGGGCCATAAGGCCCTTCTTTATCTA
Source organism: uncultured Roseivirgaceae bacterium (assembly GCA_964351175.1). Taxonomy (GTDB): domain Bacteria; phylum Bacteroidota; class Bacteroidia; order Cytophagales; family Cyclobacteriaceae; genus Fulvivirga. Next base: position 7,628 of record CAYGNU010000079.1, read on the forward strand.
TCTTTTTCTTTCTATTATATTTTCTCTTTCACCCAGATCAGGCAGATTATACATCTCTACTAATTCCTGATAACTAGGGGCATTCTCTATTCTACCATTCCAAAACTTACCTGGAACTACAACCATTCTTACTACCCAATTGTCTGTATCTTCAGCCGTTAAATCATCCAAAGGAAATTGTGCGTCTAAAAATAATTTCACATCATAAATAGTAAAGTCAAAATTATACTGCAACAAGCCATTGGCTGTAATAATTGACTGAGGAAGTGGTCTCCAAACCTCCACTATTTCTCCGTCTACTTCATCAGTACCCCATAACAGATAAACGAGTGTTACGTCAGATGTCAACGCTACAAAGTCATCAGCATAAGGCAGAATAACTTCATACTCTGGTCCGGTAAATGAAACAGCTTCATATTCAAAAACATAGGCTTCTACACCTGCCTCACCTTGAGGACCTTCAGGTCCCTGTGGGCCTTGAGGACCAATAGGCCCATCATTAGAAATTCTGCATGCGCTAAAGGTTAAAAGTAACCCAAGGCTGATTATTGTAAGTAAAGTTTTCATAACCCCATTGTTTGATCTTTTCAAACATAACCAAACATTGTTCCAAAAAATATCCTTTCTCCAAAAACGAGTTTGCTTTGCCCATTAAATGCGCTATTATTGACCTATGCAAGGGGAAAAAGAACTCAAAATCTTAAATAATATAGTAGAAAAACTGCAGGCTAATTTTGATTATTCCTTGCATAAAACTGAAATAAATTACGAAACTCTGGAGCAGGTTCTTTCTGAGGTAGCTGAAAAAATGGGTGATAACTATCCTTACTTTGATCCTAAATACGCTGGGCAAATGTTAAAACCTCCTCATCCTATTGCTCGATTAGCATATACCTTAGCCATGCATATCAATCCAAACAATCATGCACTCGATGGTGGAAGAGCGAGCTCAGCTATGGAAAAAGAAGTAGTTGACGAACTGGCAAAAATGTTTGGCTGGCAACAACATATTGGTCATTTAACAAGCGGAGGAACCATGGCTAATATGGAAGCTTTATGGATCGCCAGAAAAATCCATCCAGATAAAATAGTGGTAGCCTCAGAAATGGCACACTATACGCACGAGCGTATCTCTGAAGTTGTTGGACTTGGTTTTTCAAAAGTAGCTTGTGACGAGCTGGGTAGAATGGACATGAGCAAACTTGAAGATCTATTGAAAACCAACACAGTAGGAACAGTTGTGGCTACTTTGGGAACGACAGGTACAGGTTCTATTGACCCTTTGACAGAAATCTTAGCCCTTCAAGAAAAATATAATTTTAGAATTCATGTGGATGCGGCTTATGGTGGCTATTTCATATTAGCCAATAACCTATCTGATTTTACAAAAAGTCAATTCGCTAATATTTCTCAGGCAGATAGCATTGTTATTGACCCGCATAAACATGGTCTTCAGCCCTATGGTTGTGGATGCATAATATTTAAAGACCCATTAATAGGTGGTTATTATCAACACGACTCACCTTATACCTATTTCAGTTCTGCAGAATTGCATTTGGGAGAGATAAGCTTGGAATGTTCCCGAGCTGGAGCTGCGGCTGTGGCACTATGGGCTACCATGAAATATTTTCCTATTATACCAAGAGGTGAGTTTGCCTTTGGACTTGAGCACTGTCATTCTGCGGCATTGAAGCTTTATGAGCATATTGAAAATGACATAGCATCTATTTCTCTATTCAAACCTGAATTTGACATTGTCGTATGGGCTCCAAGAGAGAGTAAACTCAGTAGCATAAGCGCCAAATCAAATGATGTTTTTGAAAAAGCCGCTAAAAAAGGAGTTCATTTAGCACTGATAAAAATACCACAGAAGCTACTTTCCGACCAGTGGGACAATATTGAAAAGGATCAGGAATATGTTACCTGTTTAAGAAGTTGTTTGATGAAACATGACCATATCAACTGGGTTGATCAGATTTGGGAAACAATAAAAGACGTATCACATTAAAGCCATAACTTAGTACAAATTTTTTTTCATGTATAAGATATTTAAAAACTTACCGATAGCGCTGATAATCATAGTCATTGGTGCCTGCCAAAGTCAAGTTGAAAAAGTTGAGGATCCTGTATCCAATAAGTTTGATAACGAAGAGCTAGTAAAGATTTATGACCTTATTGATCATAGAGACACCAAACAACTATTGCCCTATTTAAGACATGAAAATGACACCTTAAGGTACGAAGCTACCCTCGGCTTTGGTTCGATTCAAGATACCTCAGCCATTAGAAATGTGGCATTTAATTTAAACGATAGTTCTCCAAAGGTTCGTAAAGCTGCCGCATATGCATTGGGCCAAATGAAAGACACAGCTGCAATTGCACCATTAGTCACTAGTCTTGAAGTTGAGGATAGTGTTTATGTCCGTCAGGAACTGTTAGAATCATTAGGTAAAGTAATCACACAAGAGAAGTTAAGACAATTACAATATTGGCCCCTGAAAACCTCTGCTGACAAAGAGGGTCTTGCATGGGGATTATATAGAGCTGGACTTAGAAATGTACATGATGGCGTTTCTGTAGACCTTACTATTTCTATGCTTGACAGCGCTAATTCATATATAACACGTCTAGGAGCAGCACATTTCTTGGCAAGAAGTAGAAACTTAGACCTAAAAGGCCGATCAGGCCTTATCATTAAGTCAGCCACTAAAGACCGGTCTGCATTTGTAAGAATGTCTAGCGCATTAGCATTAGGTAATGCCGTTGAACAAAAATCATTACAGGCACTTAAGTCTATAGTTAAAGATACTGACTACAGAGTTCGTGTCAATGCCTTAAGATCACTTTCTAAATTTGAGTTCAATGATATAAAAACTGTATTATTTGAGGCCTTAATTGATGAAAATGCAAATGTTGGTATAACAGCTGCAGATATTATTTCAAACAAGGCTAGTTTAGAAGATATTGAAAGCATCACTTCTTTTACAGGTAAAAATTTGGCTGGGAGGATTAATGCTACACTATTGGGAACTAGCCTTAGGCTAGTGGATGATAAGCAACCTCTAATAAAGACTATTACCGATGAGTATAATACTACCACCTCACATTACTACAAAGCAGACCTATTAAGTGCTTTGGGTAACTCATCACTGGCCTATGACTTTGTTGTAACTAAAACATTTGCGGAAAAAGATAAAGCCATAAGTACTGCTGGTATTGGAGCATTGGCAAGTATGCGATTAGCTGAAAATTTTCCAGAAAAACTTGAAGAGCCTTTTGCAGATGTATTTAAACAAGCGATTGAGACTAAGGATATTGCAATGATAGCCATTGCAGGATCAATAATTACCAACCCCGATCTTAACTTTAAATCCATTTATGATAGCGCTAAATTCTTGTCTGAAGTGAGAAAAACGCTTGAATTACCAAAAGATATTGAAGCCATCCAAATGATTGATAGAGCGATAGCCTTCTTCAATGATGAAGAATATACGGCACCTTCTAATGAATATAATCACCCTATAGATTGGGCATCAATAAAAACTATTGATAAAGAACAAATAGTAAAAATCAATACTGACAAAGGTGTCATCAAAATGAGGATGCTTGTTAATGATGCTCCTGGATCAGTGGTCAACTTTATTGAGCTAGCTAAGGCTGGATACTACAATGGCAAGAATTTTCACCGAGTTGTTCCAAATTTTGTTATTCAGGGAGGTTGTAATCGTGGAGATGGTTATGGTGGGGAAGACTACTCCATTAGGTCAGAATTACCTAACCTGAGATATGAAGAAGGTAGTGTGGGAATGGCATCTGCAGGAAAGGACACTGAAGGCACACAATGGTTCATTACACACTCCCCTACACCCCATTTAGATGGAAGTTATACTATCTTTGCTAAAGTGACTAAAGGCATGGAGGTTGTCCATAAAATGGAGGTTGGAGATAAAATAAATACTATAGAATTAGAATGACCAAGGGAATACAGCAACAAAAATTAGGAATTTTAGGTGGTGGTCAATTAGGCCGAATGCTGGTTCAATCAGCACTTGATTTTAATATTGATATTAAAATTCTCGATCCTGATCCTAATGCTCCATGTAAAAATATTGTAGGTGATTTTGTAGTCGGTAAGCTTACCGATTTCGATACCGTCTATAATTTTGGGAAAGAATGTGATTTAGTGAGCATAGAGATAGAAAATGTAAATACTGATGCGCTGAAAAAACTATCTGATGAAGGAGTTAAAGTTTTTCCGCAGCCCGAGATAATTGAGCTTATAAAAGATAAACGTATTCAAAAGCAGTATTATCTGGACAACAATATTCCGACTGCTGAATTTGTCTTAACTG
>CAYGNU010000080.1:0-11945 GCA_964351175.1 uncultured Roseivirgaceae bacterium
GCTGATAATAAGTTGGAAGACTGCTTATCAGAATTAATAGAAAAAATAGAATCGAAATTATTGTTCGATAGTGAGTAATGTTGAACTCTGACTTAGAATGAGTTTTTGGAGCATTGCAAATTCGATGTGACCTATAAAAATTTGAATTACACATGAAAAATTATAATTTGACTCACCTCAAAGAGTTAGAAGCTGAGTCCATTTATATTTTGAGAGAAGTAGTAGCTCAGTTTCAAAATCCAGCAATCCTGTTTTCAGGAGGGAAGGATTCGATCTGTGTTACTCACTTAGCAAGGAAGGCATTTCATCCAGCCAAAATCCCATTTCCTTTGGTACATATTGATACCGGTCACAACTTCCCTGAGACGATGAGTTTTCGGGACAATCTTGTTGATGAACTTGGAGCAAAGCTTATTGTAGGCTCAGTACAGAAATCAATAGATGATGGACGAGCTGCCGAAGAGAAAGGAAAAAATGCCAGTAGGAATGCCATTCAAACGGTGACTCTGTTGGATACTATTGAAGAACATGGTTTTGATGCTTGTATTGGAGGTGCGAGAAGAGATGAAGAGAAAGCAAGAGCAAAGGAAAGATTCTTTTCGCATAGAGATGAGTTTGGCCAATGGGATCCAAAAAATCAAAGACCCGAGCTTTGGAATATTTTTAATGGAAAGCAGAATTTCGGCGAGCATTTTAGGGTATTCCCACTTAGTAACTGGACAGAAATGGATGTATGGCAATACATTATGGCAGAAGATATAGCCATTCCTTCTCTATATTTTGCACATCAGCGCGATGTGATCTGGCGAAATAATACCTGGTTGCCGGTTTCGGATTTTATACAGATTGAAGACTCTGAGGAGGTTATTAATAAGCAACTTAGGTTCAGAACTCTGGGTGACATCACTATAACAGGCGGTGTTGAATCGGATGCAGATACCTATGAAAAAATCATTGAGGAAGTAGCAGCCGCCCGACACACGGAGCGAGGAAATAGAGCGGATGATAAAAGATCCGAAACTGCTATGGAAGACAGAAAGAAAGAGGGGTATTTTTAATAAGATCAAAAGAAAGATATGGAAGGATATTTAGATATGGAATTGCTACGCTTCACCACCGCTGGAAGTGTAGATGATGGAAAAAGCACATTGATAGGTCGCTTGTTGTATGACTCAAAATCAATTTTTGAGGATCAACTTGATCAGGTAAGGCAGACCAGTGAAAGAAGAGGAGCTACAGAAGTTGATTTAGCATTATTGACTGATGGATTAAAGGATGAACGTGAGCAAGGTATTACCATCGATGTAGCTTACAGGTATTTTGCAACCCCTAAGCGAAAGTTTATTATTGCAGACACTCCCGGACATATTCAATATACCCGTAACATGGTTACAGGTGCGTCTACCGCAAACGTAGCATTGATTCTGATTGATGCCAGAAATGGTGTAGTTGAGCAAACTTGCAGACACGCAATTATTGCCTCACTACTGCAAATTCCGCACCTCATCGTATGTGTGAATAAGATGGATTTGGTTGATTATGGAGAAGAAAAGTTTAACGAAATAAAAGAAAAATTTGAAGATTTTGCATCTAAGCTTGATGTAAAAGATGTGCGATTTATCCCAATAAGTGCGCTCAAGGGGGATAACGTGGTGAACAGAAGCGAAAAGATGAAGTGGTATGAGGGCTCTACACTACTTTATACACTTGAAAACATTCACATTGGTAGCGATCATAATCATATTGATTGCCGATTCCCTGTACAAACAGTAATTAGGCCGCAAACCGATGAATACCATGATTACCGTGGGTATGCAGGCCGAATTGCGGGTGGTGTATTTAAGCCTGGGGATGAAATCATAGTGCTTCCTTCAGGTTTTACGTCAAAGATAAAATCGATAGATACTTTTGATGGAGAGGTGGAAGAAGCGTTCGCTCCAATGTCAGTGACGATTACATTGGAAGACGATATTGATATAAGTAGAGGAGATATGATTGTTCGAACAAACAATCAACCGGAACCTAAACAGGATATTGATGTAATGCTGTGCTGGTTAAATAATAAAGGGCCACAGCCAAGATCCAAATACACGATAAGACACACCTCTGCCGATGCAAAGGCGATGATTAAAGAAATTAAGTATAAGCTTGATATTAATACACTTCATAGAAATGAAGAAGATAAGAATGTTACTGCAAATGATATTTGTCGTGCCCAGCTTAGAACGACAAGACCATTGTTAGTGGATTCTTACAAAAAGAATAGAAACACAGGAAGTTTGATTTTGGTGGATGAGGGAACAAATGAAACGGTTGCAGCCGGAATGATCATATGAGTTTGAATTTAGATTCGCTTTTAGAGGTAGCTAAAAAAGCAGCTCTTGCTGCTGGTGCTGAGATTTTGAAGATATATGAGTCAGGAGATTTTTCGATTGAGGCTAAGTCTGATGATTCGCCACTAACCCTTGCCGATAAAGCAGCACATCATAAAATTGTGTCATTCCTTGAAAAGACCAGTATTCCGATTTTAAGTGAAGAAGGGAGAGATATTCCGTTTAATGAACGTACAAATTGGGAGTACTTCTGGATGGTAGATCCACTAGATGGAACTAAAGAGTTTATTAAAAAAAATGGTGAGTTTACGGTGAATATTGCACTTATTCACAAAGGAGAATCCATTCTTGGCGTTGTTTACCCACCTGTTCTTGGTGATTTGTATTGGGCTGTGAATAGAAAGGGAGCTTTTTTGCAATCAAAAGGTGAAATCAATAAATTAACTACAACCAAAAAGGAACTAACTGAGTCAAACCTTAAGGTGGTAGCATCAAGATCCCATATGAGCTCTGAAACCGAGGAGTATGTTTCTAAGTTGTCCCAACCGCAAATTGTTTCAAAAGGGAGTTCATTAAAGTTTTTGCTGGTTGCCTCGGGCGAAGCAGACGTATACCCTCGATTTGGGCCAACAATGGAATGGGATACTGCTGCAGCGCATGTGATCGTAACGGAAGCTGGAGGTCGTGTTACCTTAGATGATGAAACAACTCCATTAACTTACAATAAGGAAAATTTATTAAATCCTTACTTTATCGTTTTACCTTCACTAGGATGAGAGAATTAATCATTTTACTTTCACTTTCACTTGTATTTTCAATCTCAAATGAGGCAATATCACAAGACTTTTCAAGTGTTGATTTAAAAAATATCAATGTAGACAACCTAACTGATGAGCAGATCCAAAAGTTTATGCAAAGAGCTGAGTCTTCAGGGTTATCTCAAAGCCAATTGGAGGAACTGGCTCGTCAACGAGGGATGTCAGAAATTGAGATATCTAAACTCAGGACGAGAATTTATACACTAAATCCAGATCTTGCGGAAGCAACTACAAGTCAAGGAGGCACTCCATCCCTAAGTAGACTGAGAGAAGATCCTGTTGATCCAGATCCATTCACTAATTCAACAGATGTTTTCGAGGTGAATAATTATTTCCCAATTTTTGGAATTGATTTTTTTAACCAACAAGATGATGAAGTTGAATTTTCTAACTCCTTAAACATCCCTACCCCAGAAAACTATATACTTGGAGCGGGAGACGAGTTGATCATTGACATATACGGTGCTTCTGAGATGATGTATCAAAATACTATTTCACCCGAAGGTCAAATTATAATTTCCGGGATTGGACCAATCAAAGTTGGGGGTATCACTGTAAAACAGGCTAGATCCAGACTTCTCACAAAACTAACATCGATTTATTCAGGTCTGGGTTCAAATACATTTGCGCAACTATCAGTCGGTAGTATCCGGACAATAAAGGTAAGCTTGATTGGGAATGTAGCAAAAGCTGGAACTTATACCGTGAATTCATTTTCTAACATAATGAATGTTTTGTATCTAGGTGGTGGCCCTACTTCAAAGGGATCATTCAGGCAAATCAGGCTTATTAGGGAGGGGAAAAAGGTAGCAGTTTTTGATATCTATGATTACTTATTTAGCCCAGAAGATGCTGAAAACCCAGTGCTGCAGGACGGAGATATTATAATTATCGATCCTTATTTGAATAGAATAAGCCTAACAGGATTTGTTAAGCAACCTGCAAAATTTGAAATGCTTGGTTCAGAAACAGTTTCAGATTTACTAAAATATTCAGGAGGATTTGCCGAGCATGCATTTACAGAAAGTCTGCTAATCGAACGATCAAATGAGAAGATGAAGTCAGTCGTATCAGTTTCAAAGGATCAGTTTGATAGTGTTCGGCTTCAAAATGGAGATTCAATTCATATTGGAAAAATTGTAAACAGATTCGAAAATAGAGTAAGTATTTCTGGAGCTGTTTTTAGGCCTGGAGGTTATGAATTAGTTGAAGGAATGCTTCTTTCTGATTTAATAAAGAAAGCAGAAGGGCTGAAAGAGGATGCCTTTTTAGGTCGAGGGAATATTTTTAGGCTAAATGATAATTTGACCCTGAAGAACATTTCATTCAGCGTTGAGGATGTGAAAGAAGGAAAAGAAGATGTCTTGCTTCAAGCCGAAGACAAAGTTGTCATCCAATCAATCTTTGACTTACGGGCTTCCCTTAAAGTTCAGATTAAAGGTGAGGTAAGATCGCCAGGGACCTATCAGTATCTTGATGGAATGACCGTAGAAGACCTGGTTACCAGATCAGGAGGATTTAAAGAATCAGCCAATAAGTCAGTAGTAGAAGTTTCAAGACAGCTCAGTGCCGAAAATGGAGAAATTGATCGAACTGCTGAGATTTTTACTTTTAATATAGATGAAAGTCTTAAACTGTCAGATTCTGCGTCAGCTTTTGAACTAAAGCCTTTTGATGTCGTCTTAATTAAACGATCCTCATTTTTCCATACCCAAAAGTTAGTGAAAATTGAAGGGGAAGTGCTGTTTCCTGGTTTCTATTCTCTAGAAACCCGGGAAGATAAAATATCTGATTTGATAAAACGAGCTGGTGGGCTTACCGAGTTTGCTTATGCAGATGGTGCCACCATCCTGAGAAGAACAGAATTTTACAATGATACTTTGACAGAAATTGAGGTTGACGAAGATCTGGAAGCCGATATTTATCGATCTCGAAGATTGAAGGAACTGCAGCAACGAGATGCTGAATCCATTATAAGCAAATTAGGTGAAAAAGAGAGCATTGGAATTAACTTAGATGAGTCAATTCAAAATCCGGGATCTAAGTTTGATTTGATACTGAAAGATGGTGATGTTATCAGTGTACCAAAGGAGCTGCAAACAGTGCGAGTAAGAGGTAATGTCCTCTATCCGAACACAATAAGGTATGAGCCAGGGATGAGTGCCAAACGTGCGATTTCCAGTTCCGGAGGATTTACGGATGATGCTAGACCAAGGAAGACATATGTCATATATGCTAATGGATCGGCAAAAAGAACCAAATCTTTTTTGTGGTTCAAGGCTTATCCAAATCTGGAGCCTGGAGCCGAGGTGATTGTACCACAAAGAGTTAGAGAACGTGAACCATTGAATGCTCAACAATTGATTGGCATAAGTTCTTCTTTGGCAACACTAGTTTTAGTCATTACGCAGATCAATAGATAATAGGACTAGATGGAAGTTATTATTACAGATAAAAGCGGTAGGAAGGAAATTAATTTTCTGGGGCTAATGCAATTCTTTTGGTCAAAATGGAGGCGAATTTTGTTTTTTGGAACTGGTGTTGCACTGGTGGTATTAGTATATACTTTCTTTGAAAAGAATGAATATCAGGGTAGTATAAAACTATTGATCGAAGAAGAAAGCAACAGTTCTAGTATGCTTGGACAATTTGAAGGTATAGCTTCAATAGCGGGCATAGATATCTCTGCAGCAAGCGGTCTTAACCCTGAGGTTTATGAAGATATAATTAGAAGCACAAGGTTTCAAGATAAATTGTTAGATACGAAAATTAGCTTCTTAAACTATAATGTAAAAAGCCTTCGTGAATACTACGAAAGACATTATTCCCATTCATTTTTGAGCAAGATTTTTCAAAAAGCTAAAGAATTGATTTTCGGATCTAATTTGCAGGAAATAAGAGATTTAAGTGATGGACTTATTTATCTACCTAAAGATAAGATGTATCAATACGAGGATTTGAATGAACGCATTAGCTTAGAAATCCTTGAGAATGGCACATTTACATTGAATTTTCAATTTGTTGATCCTCTAGCCACCTCAATGGCTGCAAAGGTATCCAGTGAAATTGTGCAGGAATTCATTACTAAATATAAAACAGAGAAGTTAAGGATAAATTTGATTTTAATTGATGAAAGCTATCAATCACAAGATATAAAGAGGCAAAAAGCACAAGATGAATTATCGGATTTTTTAAGCAAAAATTACAATCTGACCTCACCTTTCCATGAAGCTGAGTTGAATCAATTGAAGACAGAGGTGACATTACAGAATGATTTATTTTTATCAATTGCAAAGAGAAGAGAAGAAACACAGATTAGTCTTCAAAACCAAACCCCCACCTTCACTGTAATCGATTATGTAAAAGTCCCTAACGAAAAAGTATATCCAAAGAGAATTAAGCTTTCAATAATAAGCTTTATTGTAGGGGTCTTTTTGAGCATTGTTTACTTCACTACTATTCTAGCTCTGAAACAGATAAGAGGTGCTTAAAAATGTCTAATAAGATAATTTTTATAATGGGAGCAGGAAGGAGTGGGACGACTCTTCTTGATATTCTTCTAGGGAATCATCCGGCATGTGAAAGTATTGGAGAGATCAATCGGTACTTTAATCGATTTGGGGAACCTCACAAGACAAAAAATGAGAACGAACTTCTCTTTTGGAAAAAGGTGAAGGATGAAGTTATTGAATGTTTTGGAGAACATGAGCTGCTAAATCAGAGAAAAAATTTTAAGAAATTTGAATATTATAGTGGTGTTTTTACGCCAAAATTTCTACATCAAAAAGATTACAATTCTTATTTGAATTTCACAAGCCAAATACTGAAGACATTAGGGAGGTACCATAATAATAAAATTTTAATAGACTCCTCTAAATACCCCTTAAGACAAAGAATTCTAAAGGATTTAGGTTATGATGTCAGAACAATATTTCTAATTAGACGACCATCTTCGGTGATCAGATCGTTTATGAAAAAGAAGCTGGAACAGCCACCAAAAGGATTTTTCGAAGCATTTTTTTACTATCTGATTACAAACTTATTTTGCCATTTTCAGAATATTCGAAATTCAAAATGTGTTTTGGTAACATATGAAGATCTCATTCTTAAGCCTAAGGAGACATTGGATTTAATATCAAGAGTATCTGATATGGATATGAATGTCCTGAAAGCCAAAATTGAGAAAGATGAGGATTTAAAAGTAGGTTATTTATTCGATGGAAATAGGATAAGGTTAAGTGAGTCAATTAAACTTAAGAGTCAAATTGATACTAAACCCTCCGTAGGAGATAAAGTAATTGATTTTTTATTAAAACCAGTTTATAGTAAATGAAAATAAGTGTAATAGGTTTAGGGTATGTGGGTGCAGTTTGCAGCAACTGCTTTGCAAGAGATGGTCATTCTGTAATAGGTATTGATATAGCTCCCTCAAAGATTGATTTAATTAATAAAGGTAATTCTCCTATTGTAGAGAAAGGGTTAGATGAGTTAACTAAAAAGAATGTTGAAAATGGAAGATTAAAAGCTACTGATAATCTTAGGGATGCCGTTTTAGGCACTGATGTATCTTTTGTCTGCGTTGGAACCCCCAGTCAAATTAATGGCTCGATTGATCTATCATACATTTTTAAGGTGTGTCAGGACATTGGAACAATTCTTAAAGATAAAGAGAGTTACCACTTGGTTGTTATTAGAAGTACTGTAAAGCCAGGCACTGTAAAACATTGCCGAGAAATGATCGAGCATTTTTCTGGTAAAAAAATGGGAGATGATTTCGATGTAGCCTCCAATCCTGAATTTTTAAGGGAAGGGACTGCAATAGAGGACTTTGACAGTCCTCCATACACTGTAATTGGAACTTATTCTCAAAAATCATTCGACCTGTTAGCATCGCTATATAAAGCCCTTGATGCGGAGACTATTCGATTGAAGCCTGAAGAAGCGGAGATTATTAAGTATGCAAACAACAATTTTCATGCAATGAAAATTGTTTTTGCCAATGAGATTGGGAATGTCTGTAAAGAGTTAGGTGTTGATGGGTCTAAAGTGATGGAGGTAGTGGCAAAAGATAAAAAGTTAAACCTTTCAAGCTACTACCTTAAGCCTGGCTTTGCATATGGAGGTTCCTGTTTACCAAAAGATGTACGTGGACTTAATGCATTGAGCAAGGACTTATTTCTCAATACCCCTTTGTTGAATAGTCTTAATCAGAGTAATGAATATCAGATTCAACGTGCACTCGATATGATATTAAGGTATTCCAAGAAGAAGATTGGCATTTTGGGACTAGCATTTAAAGCAAATACTGATGATATGCGAGAAAGTCCGATTGTCACACTTATTGAAATCCTTCTAGGCAAAGGCTATGAATTAATGATTTACGATAAGAATGTGAACTTATCGTCCATCTTGGGAAAAAACAAGGACTATTTAATCACACATGTTCCACATATCTATAAATTACTAAGCAATAATCTTAATGAGGTGATCGAACAATCAGAGTTATTGGTCATAGCAAATAATTCTGTTCCGTTTGATGAAATTGCAAAATCAAGAGCTGATCAACCTGTCATAGATTTGATCAGATCGGTTTCCCAATTGGAAGGACTAGATAATTATGAAGGAATTTGCTGGTAAGCATGTGCTCATTATTGTAGAGAACCTTCCTGTTCCTTTTGATAGACGGGTTTGGCAAGAAGCAAACACGCTTAGAGAAAATGGTTCCGAAGTGAGTATTATATGCCCAAAGATGAAGGGCTACTCTAAAAGAAGGGAAAACATCAATGGAATAGATATTTATCGTCATCCATTAAGGGAAGGAAGTGGAGCTATAGGATATATTTTGGAATATATTCAAGCCATATTTTACTGGTTTATTTTGTCATGGAAAATTTTCTTTAAAAAAAGATTTGATGTAATTCATGGTTGTAATCCTCCAGACCTAGTATTCATGGTTGCTTTATTCTTCAAAGTATTTGGGGTAAAATATGTGTTTGATCACCACGATGTTAACCCGGAATTCTATATTTCTAAATATGATAAAAAGGGGGTTTTTTATCATATTTTATGTTTGGTGGAAAAATTAAATTTCATGGTTGCGGACTGGTCAATTTCAACTAATGAATCTTATCGAAAAGTTGCTATTGATCGCGGTGGCATGCAATCCTCCAGGGTATCTATTGTTCGAAGCGGGCCCAAATTAGAAAAGATCAAATTATTACCTCCGGATGAAAAATATAAGAAAGGTAAATCCTTTTTGATTGGCTATGTTGGTGTGATAGGGGAATCAGAGGGGTTGGATTTGTTGATTGAAGCAGCTGTCAACCTTCGTAAAAAAAGGGATGATGTACAATACGCCATCGTTGGGTCGGGCATCCATCTGAATCAAATTATATTAGAAGCAAAGAAAGCTGGAGTTGATGATATTTTTGATTTTTATGGTCGAGTCACTGATGATGATTTGCTGGCAATCTTGAATACTGCTGATGTATGCGTCAACCCAGATCGTCCTTCTGCGATGAATAATATGTCAACGATGAATAAGATCATGGAATATATGGCGTTGAAAAAACCAATAGTTCAATTCGACCTAGCAGAGGGCCGCTTTTCTGCAGAGGAGGCATCTCTATATGTGACGCATAATAATACTATTGAGTTTGCTGAGAAAATTTCGTTGTTATTAGATAACGAGCCAACACGTTTGCAAATGGGCGAATATGGTTATAATCGAGTAAAATACGATCTTTCCTGGGAAGTAGAAAGTCAAAAACTAATCGACTTCTATACCAATGTATTGAATGATTAATAAGGCTATAAGAAATTTTAAAAAATCTGAATTGCTTCGCGGCGGTGCACTGGCGTTCGTGATTAAGATTTTTGGTTTGGCTTGCGCGTATGTTTTCACCTTTATCATCACTCGTAATTATGGGGCAGAGGCTTGGGGAATTTTCTCTCTTTCCTTGGCAATTCTGACCATTTCATCAATTTTAGGAAAGTTTGGAACTGATATTGCCTCAATGAGGTTGGTTTCAAAGTTTGAAACCAATGGGAATACTCATCAAATTAAAGCCTTATACTTAAATGTATTACTGATTGTCAGCACTCTTTCGATCTTGGTTAATGTAATATTTTATCTATCAAGTTCAAAGCTAGCAATTGAGGTATTTGATAATGTGAAATTAATAGGCGCTTTTCAACTAATGTCATTTGGGGTACTTCCATTGTCTTTAATTTCCGTTAATGCTCAAAGTTTTAGAGGGTTAAAGCAGATAGGTTATTATAGTTTCTTTTCAAATGCATCAAGAAATCTTTTCAGTTTGGCATCTATCTCTTTCTTTCTGATATGTGGATGCATGAATCTTTCGGATCATTCAATGGTAGGTGTTACTGCCTATTTAATCGCATTGTATTTAGCTGCTTTGATGAGTTCTTTGCTTTGGAGAATTAAATTGAAGTCAATTAAAGAACAATCAACTGAGGATTTCTCGTTTAAAGAATTAATCAGCTATTCTTTGCCACAGATACCTACAACAACCATGGTTTTCATAAATGGATGGTTGGATGGTATAATGCTCGGAATTTACATGTCTGAATTTAGTGTAGGTGTATATAACGTAGCTTTGAAGATCAGCACACTCCTACAACTTCCAGAATTAGCGTTGAATTCTATCTCAGGAGCACAGATTTCAAGAGCTTACTATAAAAACGATTTAAATGAAATTCAGAAGATTTCAATAAAAGCCACCAAGGTCATTTTTTATACCGTATTACCCGCTCTTATCATATTATTCTTTTTACGCTATCCAATCTTGAGAATTTTCGGTGATGAATTTACACAGGCACATTCTTCACTCATGATATTAGCTACTGGTTTTTTTATCTCATCATATATAGGGCCCGTAGGTCAAATCCTTACGATGAGCGGGAAACAGAAGTATATAAATATTGTTCAAATATTTTCAGTAGCAGGAAATGTACTGATCAATATTTACTTGATCCCCAGAATTGGCCTTGTTGGTGCAGCCATGGGAGCGGTAGCAGCTAAAATTATCTTGAATATAGGAAACTTGATTCTTGTATGGAACTTCTACAAAATAAGAACTTTTTATATCCCATTTCTTAGGAGATGATTTTATTCAAAGGTGTCCTTGATGATCTTCATGAGCTCTCCATTGTCTCGTAGTGTTTTTACAATTGCGTGCCCTCCATCTTTAAAGGGATGCAAAATAACATTATTCGAATCAGATAATTGTTTGGCATGACTTTTATCAAGCCTATGAGAATCTGAATAATATATGTCTATCTGAGATGAATATTCAACCTTATCAAGATGTGACTTAATGTTTAGAACAAACTCTGCGATCCGTTTATTTTTATGGATTCTTTTCATTTGTTTTCTCCACCTAAAATCGAGATGAATAAATCTTTTTTTTCTGTTAATGAATGTCTGAGGTGCGAATGCAACTATCTGATTAACATTGAGCATTGTTCCGAACATCATCGCAGCATATCCACCCATGGAATTACCCAGGAATAAAACTTTATTGTATCCATTATCTACTATAATTTTATCTAAAATTTCCTTTAATCTATTCCAGGAATTTATTTCATCATCAACACCCAACTGATACCAAGCTTGATTGAAGTCTCTAATAAAAACCTTATCACAATTAATATTTGAAAGAGAATTAAAAAATTCAAAAGTTGGTATGCCCAGACCTTGCCTAATTCCCCCAAATGAAACAAGCAAGTTAGGCTTGTTCTCTAATGACATTAGGATTCCCGACTTACTATC
>CAYGNU010000081.1:0-11922 GCA_964351175.1 uncultured Roseivirgaceae bacterium
GCGCATGACTATAAATCAGTAAAAAAGGATTTAGAGATGAGTCTTTTAAAAATAAAATCAGATGGATTTATTGTGATGAATGATTATATAATGTATGATCATTTGGCCAAATCGAAATATGGTGTTGTAGAAGCAACTAATGAATTCTGTATAAAAAATGACTGGGAATTCCTTTACTACGCCTTTCATCCCAATCTATTCTGTGATGTTGTTTTAAGAAAAATTCAGGACTAATTTGGTAGAATGAATTACTGGTTAGTAACCACTGAATTTCCTCCTGATAGTGGTGGCGGTATAAGTACTTACTGCTGGCATACAGCCAAAATGTTTGCCGAAAAAACCCATGATGTAACCGTTTTTGTTCCAGGGTCCTTCAATGAAAAAAAGAATCTAAGCAAAAGCATAACTACTGTTATATTTAAGGTTCCCTCTTATGACCATCTAGGATATGAAGCGGGCTTAAGTTATTATATCTCTCATTTTTTAGAGACATACGTTAAAGAAAATGAGATACCTGATATCATTGAGTTTCAAGAATATCTAGGCATCGGATATTACACTTTACAAAAAAAATGGCTTAACAAGGGCTATTTTGAAAATACCAAATTTTTAGTCACCGCACATGCGCCTAGTTTTCTTTACTTAAAGTACAACCAGGCTCCCACCCATAAATTTCCAGCCTTCTGGATAGGGGAAATGGAGAAAAATGTACTTAATTCCGCTGATATCGTCATTTCACCCAGCGATTATTTAATTAACCAACTAAAGCTAAATAGAGATAACTTATTCAGCCTTTTTAACCCTTATAAACTAGAATCATACCCTAAAAATGATTTTACCTTTGGTGATATCACATTCTTTGGAAAGCTAACACCGCAAAAAGGAGCTATTGAAATGCTAGCGTATTTTGAGGAAGCATGGTTGGAGGGAAAAAAACTTAAACTTAATGTCATTGGAGGAGGTGATCACTTTTTCTATCCAAAAAAACAAGATCTGGGTGAATACGTAAAATCAAAATATTCCAATAGAATTCAAGAAGGTTTACTAAATTTTGAAGGTCATATAAATCCTGATGAGTTGCCTAATCGGCTTGCCAAATCTCATATCATACTAATACCAAGTATAGTTGACAATCTGCCTTATACTGTCATTGAGGCTATGCACATGGAAAAAGTCGTATTGATATCTAAGGATGGAGGGCAGCGAGAATTAATTAAAGATGGTAAGAATGGGTTTGTTTTCGATCATAGTATTGAATCGGATATGATTAATCAAATCGAAAATATTTTGTCATTATCCAATAAAGAATATTATGAAATAGGAGTCAATGCAAGAAATTCGATTAAGGAAAAGTGTAACTATGAGACTATATATTCACAAAAAATACAGATTATTAATGATTGTGCTCTACAAGTCGGAAAGTTTCCTTTCTTAAGACCTCAAAAAGATTCTATCACAAAACCTCAAAAGGAAATTAAAGGCCTCCTGTCGGTAGTTATTCCCTACTACAATATGGGTAAGTATGTTAATGAAACCATAGATTCGATTCAAAAAAACAACTATTCAGATTATGAAATAGTTCTTATTGACGATGGTAGCACGGATAATGAAAGTATAGAGAAATTAAATGAATTTGAGAATTTTAATAATGTTACTGTTCATAGAAAACCTAACACAGGATTAAGCAATACAAGAAACTATGGAGCAAAAAAAGCCAATGGTGAATTCATCGCATTTCTGGATCCAGATGATTCCATTCAGCCTGATTACTATACTAAAGCAGTATATATTTTAAATAAGTACACTAACATTAGTTTTGTAGGCTGTTGGGCTCAGTATTTTGGAACAAAAAATTACATCTGGCCATCATTCAATCCAGAGCCTCCTTATATACTTACCCATAATTCAATAAACAGTAGTGGAATAATCATAAGAAAGTCTGATTACTTGAGTTATGGCCAAAATGACCCACAATTTATTTATGGGATGGAAGACTATGACTCAATCATTAATCTTGTAAAGAATGGTAAAAATGGAGTGGTGATACCTGAGCCTTTATGGAACTATAGGATACGCAAAGATTCATTGGCACAGTCTTTCAATAAACTTTCGAAAAATTATTTATACAGACTAATTTCGGAGAAACATTCTGATATCATGTCAAAGTATACTTCAGGCATTGTAAACCTTTTAAATGCTAATGGTCCAGGTATGGATTTTGATAATCCGACAAAGGCTCTAGGAATTTTTCACAGATTGAACATTCCCCTAATAGACTCGAAGTTGTTAAATGCTATCAAAAGCAATAAATTAATTCGTAAAATTGCAAAATTCACTTTTAGAAAGTTAACTAATTAAATGAGTCGATTCTTGCCAAAATCAATTTCATCCTGGTTCTATGAGAGCAATAGAGCCGAGCGCATCTGGATGATGGCGAAAATAGAATTTAAACTGAGATATTATGAAAATAAATTAGGCTTATTATGGGCGGTTATTAAGCCTGCATCACAGATAGCTATGTACTATGTTGTATTTCAAGTGCTTATGAGTCAGCGTGTTGAAAACTATGTGATCTACCTTTTTGCAGGCCTCATGCTTTGGATGTTTTTCACAGAAGTTACAAGTGGCACAGTCAAAATTCTTCAAACTAAGAAATATCTGTATGAATATACTAACATGCATAAGATGGAGATTTATTTGGCATCAATCATTTCATCAGTTATTGGGCTTTTATTTAATCTAGCTATTTTTTTTGTTGGTGCTGCTCTTTCGGGTATAATCCCCACTTATCACTACATTTATTTTATAATAATTTTCATTAATTTATTAATATTAAGCTTTGGGGTTTCTTTAATTTTATCTAACCTATTTTTACTTTTTAAAGACACTCTACAAATATGGAATATTGTAGTTGGCTTTGGATTTTTCCTTTCACCAATTTTATATCGTGGAGAAGTTTTTACTTCTAAACTACCTTGGCTAGATTATTTAAACCCAATAGCAGGTATTATAAATAATACGAGAAATATTTTAATGTTCGGGGAGCCACCCAATTGGAATATGGTAGCGTTTGATTTTGGATACTCAGCATTAATCTTTTTACTTGGATATACACTATTAAAAAGAATATCGTCAAGAGCCTCAGAATTACTATAATATGAGTGAAAAAGCTATTGTTATAAAGAATGTGAGCAAAACATTCAGAATATATGAGAATAAGTTAGGCTCTTTTAAGGATAAAGTATTTAATATACTATCAAATAAAAACTCTAAAGAGTTTAAGGCTCTTAATAATATTAATTTAGATATTGCTAAAGGTGAGAATTTTGGCATCATAGGTAGAAACGGTAGTGGTAAATCAACACTTGTTAAATTGATGAGTGGGGCTTTTATTCCTGATAAAGGAGGAGAAATTGTCCGAAATGGAACCTCTATGCTACTTAACCTAGGTGTTGGCATGAGCCATGAGCTAACAGCCAGGCAAAATATTTACGTTAGTGGATCAGCATTAGGTTTAAAAATAAAAGAAATTGAAAAAATATTTGATCAAATAATCTCATTTGCAGAATTAGAAGATTTTGTGGATTCTAAGATCAAGTATTTTTCTTCAGGTATGATTCAAAGACTTTCATTTGCGATAGCAGTCAATGCTGGTGCAGACATTATGTTTTTGGATGAGGTATTTGCAGTTGGAGATGCGAAATTCAAAAAGAAGGCCATAGAAGTTATGGAAAAAAGTTGGATTGATGGAAGAACCATTATAATGGTAAGTCATAGCTTAACCAATATTTCCAAATACTGTAAAAGGGCTATTTATTTAAAAAACGGTGAGATAGCATTTTTAGGAGATGCCAAAACAGCTATAAAAATGTATAATGAAGATAATGCATCCTAGATTTTTGCTTTGAAAAAAGATAATGACATCATTAATGAATAAAAGTAAACCCCATTATATCGATTAAGGAAATTCTCTGTTAAAAAGCCAATTATAAAAACACTTAATATCAGGAGAAAAAGAGCATTTGATTGATCAAATGCTCTTTTTGCAAGTGAAAAATAAGAAAACAATAAAATTGACAACCCAACTATTCCAAATGAAATGGCTGTATATATGTATTGGTTATGAACCCCGAAACCATGATTAATGGCGTATGTAAACTCCTTCTTTTCGAGCACTGACTTATATTCTGATTTATAATCACCAGTGCCGACACCAAAAAATGGGTTTGCTTCTACCAATTCAATCCCACAATCCCACAAGGCAAGCCTCAATGTAAGTCCATTCCAATTAGCGGCACTCATTTCTCCATTAAAGTGATTAACATCATTAGGATTATTAAACTCATATTTTGTACTGCTTAAGATGCTCTTAAACCTTCCCATGGTTTTGGGGAAAACTAAATTGAAAATGAAAGCACTCACAATGATTATTGCTAAAAGTTTAAAAACTGACACTACTGTCATTCTTTTAAAATAAAGGTCTCTTATAATCATTAAAATCAAAATAAGAGATATTAGTATCGACAATCTACTTGCAAGTAATAATATTCCAATCTCGATGAATCCAATCAAAAATACCCATGTTCTAATTTTGACTTTAGAAAGGTTTTTTTTCTGAATCCAATAAATTAGCACTAAACAGATATTTAAATAAATGGCAAAGTACACAGCTTGATTACCTACAAAAGAAACAAGATTATCATTATAGAAGTAACCTGTATCAGTACTATCAACATATTTTAAAAAGGCCAAAATCAAGCCAATTAAAATTATTGAGATACAACTATATATTATTGTTAAAAATAGTGCTGATGTTGTGCTTTTTGAAATTATGCTAGTAGAAATGATCATGGGCATAATTAGAATTGTTAATCTCAACTCTGAATACTTAAAAGCTGAATCAACATCAGATGAATATAAAACTCCGAAAATTGTCAAGATAAATGGAATAGTTAACATCCAAAAATTGAAGCTTTTTATCTGCTCTTTAAGCCTTGGGTAGGTTTGACGACATAAAAGCCAGTTTACACCTAATAGCATCAAAAGTATATTTGATATAATTTTTATTCCAAACAGAAAGGAAATTAAAGAAAGAATCAAAATGACTCTCAAACGAAAGTCATCTGTTTTAAATCTCATTAAAATATTTTTAAGCCTTATTTGAGTAGACTCTATCATATAGCTTGGCTGTATCCAAAACATTAAATTCCTTTTTACATAATTCTAAAGAGCTTATTCCAAGTTCCTTAATCTTTTCCCTATCTTCTATTAACGAGGAAATAATTCTAATGGCTTCATCTATCGAATTATATAAATAACCATTTCTACCTTGTACTATTAAATCTTTATTACCAACACAATCTGAGAGTACTAAACAACTTTGATAAGTCATAGCTTCCATAACTGCAAAAGGAAGTCCCTCCCATAAGGAGCATGACAAAAAAACGTCTATTTTGGAAAACCAATGTTCTATTTCTTCGGGCTGTAGCCAACCCGTTTGTTCAACAAAATCAACATCCAATTCAGCATTCATATCTCCGTCTCCAACCCAAACAAAATGAACGTTATCATTTGTTTTAAAAGCTTTGGCGATTGAGGCAAACACCTTTGGCTGCTTTTGAAAAGTGGCTATTCCAACAAACCCAATAATAATCTTTTCATGACTTATTCTTTCTCGCTTTGAAATAATTGTCCCATTGTTAATTTTCATTGTCTTCATGCCATATCTATCATATTCCAACTTTTCTGATTCTGAACAACAAACAACTCCTCCAATGATTCTACAAGCGAGTTTTTCAAGCCCAATAAACAATCTCCTTTTAATCCTAGAAACATCAGTCCTTAAAAAGGGCGCCCCATTAGGCGTATATATTACCGCTTTCTTTTTTAGTATAAAACAACATAAACTTCCTAAAAATCCAGCTTTAGCAGAATGGAGATGTATAAAATCATAATTACCAAATTTTATGATCCTGTACAGTTCAATAAAAGCTAAAATATCCTTTAGAAAATGAATCTTTCTATTGGCGTGTCTCCACCTCAGAAATTTAGTCTGTTTAACAAATCTATTTCTAACTAACTGTTCTTCATCAGCTGTGGTACGTGTCCCATGCAAAACAGTGTGTTCATGATGATCAAGCTCCCGAGTTAAGTGTATAATAAAAGTAATGATCCCAGAAGAAAACGGTTCCACGACATGAAGTATCTTCATTTGAAAACAATCGTTTTAATCCAATTAACTAATTTGAATGGGATAAGAATTAGAAGCCAGATCTTCAATACACCAAAAATAAAATACAATTTACTCGTTGTGTATTTTTTAATCACCTTCAAACGACTTTTTAATTGCACCTTTCTTTTGGAGATTGAAATACCATTTGGATTATTTTCCACTATTGTTAAAACTTCGGGTATATTCGATGTTTTCAACTGTTTCACGAATTTCATGAAAAATGCATAATCCTCAGCTGCGGGAAAATCATTGGGGTATAAACCTACCTTATTTAAAGCTGATGTTCTAAACATTACAGCGGGGTGAATAAAACATACTTTTACCATCATCTTTCTATAAATCCGCGAATGATTTGTTGGAAGCCTTACAGTAAATAGGTCTTTATCATTTTGAACAAACTTTACCCAGCTGCCAACCAAATCAACATCCTTATTTACTTCAAGGTACCTTACCTGCCTTTCAAGTCTATTATTAATCATTATATCACCACAATCTAATCTCGCGATATATTTAGATAATTGATGACTGATTATAAACTTTAAACCCTTATTCAAAGAAAACTCAATCCCTTCATTTTTGGTATTATTTAATACCTTTATTGAAATATGATCTAATAGGATAAAATCACTCTCATTTGGTTTTTGAGTGGAAACACTTCCATCATCAATGATCAGAATTAAGAAATTTTTATCATACACAATACTTTGAATAGACTTTTTGAGTCCATTCAAATTATTATAGTGAGGAATCAACACGACTATGCCATAATCCCCCTCAATATTTGAATAATTATCTAACAACCTTAAAAAATATTATAATCAAGTTCACAATTTTATAAAAAATTCTAAGTTTTGAACTATTCATTTATTAAATTAAACTTCTTATAAATTATAATAGCATTATATTTGTGTATAAGGTAGCTACTAATGCAACATAGGTTTTCAAAATATATAGATTTAATAGTTTTTGTAGTAGATGGTCTACTACTTAACCTATCGTTTATTCTTGCCTACTATATTACCTTCGGAACAATTGATAATGTATTTCAATTCCCTTACTCAAACATACTTGTTTTTACTAATTTAACTTGGGTAGTACTGTCCTTCTTGGGTAAGCCTTTTAGAATTTCTAGGATTTCAAAGTTATCTGAAATACTCCGAACAATAATTAGATTTATTATTGTTCAACTATTTTCCGTTTCTGCAGTATTAGTTTTTATAAATCAGCTTACCTATTCGAGAGAGCAGCTTGTAATTACCTATCTTCTTTTCCCATTATTCATACTTATCTGGAGAGTTGTTTTTCTTTATTCGATAAGAATATATAGGAAGTTTGGTTACAATTATAGAAATGTAATTGTAGTAGGATATGGAGATATTGCTGAAGAACTTAAAAAATTCTTTAGACTTCACCCAGAATTTGGGTTTAGGTTTTTAGGTTTTTTCGACAATGAAACTGACAATAATCTTGTTGTGGGTAAAATTCAAGAAATAAGAAATTTTGCCAAGACCAGTCGTGTTGATGAAATTTATTGCTGTCTTCCTTATGTCAAGTATTCTGCAATTCAGAATTTAATAAATTTTGGAGAAAAGAATTTTATTAAAGTAAAGTTGATTGCAGACTTTAGAGGTTTTCAGAATAAGGGGCTTGAGATTGAAAGTTATGACAATATACCTATCCTAAATGTAACGACTTTTCCTTTGGAAGCTCAAAAAAATAGAGTCGTTAAGAGAGCCTTTGACATATTCTTTTCTTTAATAGTAATAGTAGGTTTATTGAGCTGGTTGTTCCCTATTTTGGCATTACTGATAAAAATTGATTCAAGAGGCCCTGTATTTTTTAAACAAAGAAGAACTGGGAAAAGCAATAATGATTTTTGGTGTTGGAAATTCAGAACTATGAGGAATAACAAAGCTGCTGATACTATACAAGCAACACCTAATGATGTGCGTATTACAAGCGTTGGTAGTTTCTTAAGGAAATCTAGCTTAGATGAGCTCCCTCAATTTTTCAATGTTCTTCTTGGTAATATGTCCGTAGTTGGACCCCGCCCACACATGTTACATCACACCAAGGAATATTCAAAAAAAGTTGAACGATTCATGGCTCGTCATTTTGTTAAACCTGGAATAACTGGGCTTGCTCAGGCTAAAGGTTATAGAGGCGAGACCCCTGATGTTAGTTTTATGAAAAACAGGGTTAAGTTTGACAGGTTTTACATTGAAAATTGGTCTATATATTTAGACTTGAAAATTATCTTTCTCACCATTCTCACCTTGTTGAAAGGTGATGAAAACGCCTACTAGTCATTTCCGATATACTTAAATATTTACTGTCATCATTGGCATTCTCCTATTTTTTGTATCCTATCCTAATCAAAATATTGGAATGGAAGCAAATTCTAGATGCTCCCGATAGTCGTAAAATACATACTGTCCATACGCCTGCTCTAGGGGGCATACCTATTTTCATCGGGGTTACCTTCTCTCTTTTAGTATGGATGTCATTAGAGGATGCAACTACTAACAGATACTTGTTTAGTTCAATGACACTTTTTTTTGTAATAGGGTTAAGAGACGATATTATTCCAATGCGCCCATTATTTAAGCTACTTAGTCAACTTATGCCGATATTACTAATAATATTACTTGGCAATGTTAAGCTTTTTTCATTTTATGAACTTTGGAGTGTTAATTTTCCAAACGCCATAGCTATTATAATCACCATTTTTGTAATGATTGTAATAACGAATTCTATTAACTTGATTGATGGAATTGATGGATTAGCTGGAGCACTTTGCATTACGTCACTTATCATTTTAGGAGGGTGGTTTTATCTAACAGACAATAAAGACCTTGCATTCATCTCTATTGCTTTTATAGGAGCCTTAGTTGCATTTCTATTTTACAATTGGAGCCCTTCAAAAATATTCATGGGCGATACTGGTGCGCTACTGATTGGCTTCTTATTATCAGTATTAATAATAAGTTTTATAAATAAAAATTTTGCTCTTCAAGACACTAATAATTTCAAATTTGCTTCTTCCATTTCTACAGCAATTTGTTTTATAATTGTCCCCTTATCAGATACGCTAAGAGTTTTTATAATAAGATTATCGCAGCTAAAATCCCCATTCTCAGCTGATAATAATCATATTCATCATGCACTTCTTAGAATGGGATTAAAGCACTCTAGTATCACAATTATTTTGAGCTTAATAAATGTTTTTTTTATAGGAATATCAGTTCTTTTAAAAAACTACAGTGATTTTGTTATCTTACCCATAATACTTACACTAATATTCATTCTATTAGGAATACTCCATTACTTTGAACTAAAAACCCAAACAAAGAAAACTTGAGTTAAGTAAACTTTCCTTATTGTATTGAAATTCTTCAGGACCTGTTTCCATTAAAACTTTTCCCCCAGCAGCATTCACTACTGCATGTCCAGCAGCGGTATCCCATTCCATTGTAGGGCCAAATCGATAATACACATCTGCCTTACCTTCTGCAACCATGCAAAATTTAAGTGAACTACCAACTGAAATACTGTCAACTACATCATATTGCTTAAGTACTACTTCTTCTTCAACTGAAGGGTGGGATTTACTCCTTACAGCTACCCTTTGATTTTCAGTTCCATTAACTTTAAGCATTTCCTTTTTACTTCCTGACATTTTAAAAGCTCCTTCACCTTCAATTCCATAGTAAAATTCGTCTAGGTATGGAGCAAAAACAAAACCTGCCACAGCTCTTTTATTCTTTATTAGTGCAATATTTACAGTGAACTCGCCATTTCTATTAATAAACTCCTTCGTTCCATCCAAAGGATCAACTAGCCAGTACATTTTGTATTGTTTGCGAACTTCGTATGCTAAATTTTCACCTTCTTCTGAAATTATAGGCACATCAGGATAGAGATCTTTAAGTCCTATAACTATTACTTGATGCGAAGCTTCATCTGCTAATGTTAATGGAGAATCATCTGATTTATAATCAACTACATTTGATTGATTAGGATCATTATAAATATTCATTATTGCCTCACCAGCCTTTCTAGTAAGCCCTATTATATCATTTACTTTCAAATTGAACATCACCGTTTGTACTATTTATTAAAAGATACCAAACTATGTATATTTTTATTAATTAGCCCAATAACTTGTAGATTTGCAACCTTATAATTTATTGTAAATGGCAGAAAATATTTTCCCGATTTTTGATAAATCACTTTCTAACGATGAAAAAGAAAAGGCTCTAAGTCAAAAGGGCGTAGTGATTTGGATGGTCGGACTCTCAGGTTCTGGAAAAAGCACGTTGGCCACTGGTTTAGAAAACCGCTTGCATCAAAATGGATTTCATACCATGTTACTTGACGGTGATAATTTAAGATCAGGGATTAATTCCAACTTAGGGTTTAGTGAAGAAGACCGTATTGAAAATATTAGACGTGCAGCTGAAATCTCTAAATTGTTTGCCTTTAATGGAACAGTAACAATTTGTTCACTTATTAGCCCAACTGAAAAAATAAGGAAAATGGCATCCGAAATAATTGGTGATAAATATTGTGAAGTTTTTATCAATTGTCCAATTGAAGTTTGTGAAGCTCGAGATGTAAAAGGGCTATACGCCAAGGCAAGAAAAGGTGAAATAAAGAATTTCACAGGTATCGATTCGCCATTTGAAATTCCTAAAAATTCAGAAGTTGATGTTAAGACAAATGAAATGAATCTTGAGGATTCTCTTGATTTTTTATATAACTCGATAATTAATAAAATTAAAATATAATATGTCTTCACTTAATTTATCTCATTTAGACCAGCTTGAGTCTGAGGCAATATTTATCTTCAGAGAGGTTGCCGCGCAATTTGAGAAACCTGTAATATTATTTTCAGGAGGAAAAGACTCTATAACTATGGTTCATTTGGCTCGAAAAGCCTTCTGGCCAGCCAAAGTTCCTTTTCCATTACTACACATTGATACAGGTCATAACTTTCCAGAGGCGCTTGAATTTAGAGACAATCTGGCTAAAAAATACAATGTCACATTGGACATTGGTTTAGTGCAAGATTCAATAGACAGAGGTACAGCCAGAGAAGAGAAAGGCATTAATCCTAGTAGAAATTCACTTCAATCTATAACTCTACTTGAAAAACTTGAAGAAGGTGGCTACGATGCAGCTTTTGGAGGAGGGAGAAGAGATGAAGAAAAGGCTAGAGCTAAAGAAAGATTCTTCTCTCATAGAGACGATTTCGGTCAATGGGATCCAAAAAACCAAAGACCAGAATTATGGAATCTTTACAATGGGAAAAAAGCAGTTGGTGAATCATTCAGAATCTTCCCTATCAGCAACTGGACGGAGATGGATGTTTGGCAGTATATTAAGAAAGAGAAAATTGATCTCCCAAGTATCTATTTTTCACACAAAAGAAGTGTGGTTAACAGAAATGGAGTTTGGATTGCAGAATCTCCATATAATGCTTTATTAGAAAAAGAATCTTATGAAGAAAGGGTTATAAGATACCGTACTTTGGGTTGTATGACAATTACTGGAGCTATTGAATCAACAGCATCTACATTAGATGATATCATTGAAGAAGTTGCTGCAGCTAGACAAACAGAAAGAGGAAATAGAGCTGATGATAAACGATCTGAAGCTGCAATGGAAGATAGAAAAAAGCAGGGATA
>CAYGNU010000082.1:0-11859 GCA_964351175.1 uncultured Roseivirgaceae bacterium
GGAGGGGAGGGTATTATTTATTGTTTCACTGTACTTTTTTACTTCTTTGAGATTGAATTGATTATTTTCAAGGCCTCCTTTTATTTCATTAAGATTGAATTGATTATTTTCAAGGCCTCCTTTTATTTCATTAAGATTGGATTGATACTTTTGAAGTTCTTGGTTTATTGCCATTCTAAATTGTTCTATTCTAGCTTGATTTATTGATATAGCTTGTTGTACATCCACTATTAACTTTTTATTTAAGTCTATATCTTTTTGGAATTCAACCAGTCGGCTTATTGTATTTTGAAAGTTTTTTAATACTTCTTCATTTAATCTAATTATATTTTCACTATTTGAATCGTGTACTTTTTTTAAATCGTTTCTAAAATTTACCATCTGATCATTTATATAGACGAAATAAGTAGTAGCGATAAAATAAAATAGTAAGATTAGAAAATAGATAATAAAAGCAAGAGAGAAATCTCTGTGGTCTATTGTTATTCCATAATAAAGGACATACCCCCAATAACCTGAATTTAGTCCAAAAAGAATTAGACATATAAACTTTATCCTTTTATGATTGATATACTTCATTCTGTTCTTCTTTGTTTTTTAATGCGCTAACATCCATTCTTCATTTTCTAAATACCAGTCTACTGTTTTATCCATACCTTCTTCAAACTGTAGAGAGGGCTCCCATCCGAGACTGTTTTTGATCTTATTGGCGTCAATAGCATATCTATGATCATGACCTGCTCTGTCAGTGACATAGGTTATTAATTTGGCCGATTCACCCTCAACTCTGCCTAATTTTTTATCCATGAGTGTACAAAGAAGATGTACAATGTCAATATTTTTCCATTCATTGAACCCTCCTACATTATAAGTTTCTCCAATCTCTCCTTTGTGAAAAATATCATCAATCGCTCTGGCATGATCAACCACATACAGCCAATCACGAATATTTTCTCCTTTACCATATACGGGTAAAGGTTTATTGTTTTTTATGTTATTGATCATTAAAGGCAAAAGCTTTTCCGGAAACTGGTTTGGTCCGTAATTATTTGAGCAGTTGGATATTTTTACTTGAAGCTTGTAGGTGTTTGCCCATGCTCTTACAAAGTGGTCAGAACTTGCCTTTGAAGCTGAGTATGGTGATTGAGGATCATAAGACGTTTCTTCTAGAAAGAAGCCTGTTTCTCCTAATGAGCCATATACTTCATCTGTAGATACGTGATAAAATATATGATCTGCTAAGTTTTCTTTCCAAAATTTAACTGCTGTATTTAGAAGTGTTACCGTTCCAAAAACATTAGTTTTCACGAAACTCAATGGATCACTTATTGATCTATCTACATGCGATTCTGCTGCCAGGTGTATAACATCGGTAATGTTCTCCTGTTGGAATATATTTTCTATAAAATCAGCATCACAAATATCACCCTTTATGAACTTGTAATTACTAGCGTTTTCAATATCCTTGATATTTTCCAAATTACCAGCATAGGTCAACAAATCCAGATTAATGATTTTGTAATCAGGGTACTTGTTGACGAAAAGTCTTACGACATGTGAGCCTATAAAGCCTGCTCCGCCTGTGATTAAAATATTTTTCATGTTATTGGATTTTCATAAAATATTTGTTCAAACTATCGCTCCATAAAGGAATTTTAACCTTAAAAGTGGACGCAATTTTGCTTTTGTCTAATACACTATATTGAGGTCTTTTGGCCCTAGTTGGATAATCTGATGTGGAAATAGGATTTACTTTACATTTTAATTTGGCTTGCTTCATGATCTCTACGGCAAAATCATACCATGATATTTCGCCTTCATTACTAAAATGATAGATGCCAGGTTGATCATTCCCATTTGTTATTTGATTAACAATTTGCAAAACTGTGTCTGCTAAATCTCTCGCCCATGTAGGAGTACCATATTGATCAGCTACAACACTTATCTCTTCTTTCTCACTACCCAATCTTAGCATTGTTTTCACAAAATTATTACCAAATGAAGAATATACCCATGAGGTACGAATAATGTATGCATCATTGAGTAATGCCTGAACCGCCCTTTCCCCATCTAATTTGGTCTGGCCATATACAGATTTTGGATTTGGGGAATCTTCCTCATTTATTGGTCTGCTAAAATTTCCGTCAAAAATATAATCTGTAGATATATGTATTAACCTACATCCTGATTCTTTACAATATTTTGCGATTTCAGCAGGCGCAATTTTATTGATTTGAACTGCCAATTCAGGTTCATCTTCTGCTTTATCTACAGCGGTATAGGCCGCGCAATTAATAATGAAATCAGGTTGCTTTGAAGATAAAAAAGGAACTATTAAATCAGATTTGGTCAAATCAAGTTCTTCAAAGTCTATAAAATCAAATTGATGACTTTGACCCTTTGATAAATATCTTATTTCACTTCCTAACTGACCCTTTGCTCCTGTGACTAATATTTTCATTATTTAAATTCAGAATTAAATTCTTTAAAAGCTGTGTAAACTTGGTCTTTTTCAGAAAGAATTACTTTCTCATAAGGCAGACCCCAATCAATATCAAAGGCAGGGTCATTATACATTAATCCACCTTCTGACTCTTTATTATAGTAGTTATCACATTTGTATAGTATTTCGGCCGTATCAGACAGTACTGAAAATCCATGAGCAAATCCTTGAGTTACTAACAATTGTTTTCTGTTATCAGACGATAATTCAATGCTAAAACTTTTACCGAAGGTCTTACTTGATTTTCTAATATCGACAACCGCATCTAATATTCTTCCTTGTAGGACTCTAACCAATTTTGTCTGAGCATTAGGAGGGTTCTGAAAATGTAAACCTCTCAAAACCCCATAAATTGATTTGGACTGATTATCTTGAACGAAATCATGATTTATACCATGCTCAGAAAGTAGTTTACTATTATAACTCTCCATAAAGAAGCCTCTATGGTCTTCAAAAATAGTTGGCTCTAGAACATACAGCCCTTCAAAATTAGTTGATAGAATTTTCATTATTTCAACCCTTTTGCTACTGCCAATAAATATTGGCCATAATTATTCTTTAAGAGTGGTTGTGCAAGCTCTGTAAGCTGCTCTTTGTTGATATAACCCATGTTATATGCGATTTCTTCTAAGCATGCAATTTTTAGTCCTTGACGTTCTTCAATTGACTCTACAAAATTAGAGGCCTGAAGTAAGGAATGATGCGTTCCGGTATCCAGCCAAGCCATTCCCCTGCCAAGGAGCTGAACGTTTAAATTGCCAGCTTTTAAATACATATTATTGAGGTCAGTAATTTCTAATTCGCCTCTTGGAGATGGTTTAACGGCTTTGGCCTTTTCAATAACTGTGTTATCGTAAAAATATAGTCCTGTTACGGCATAATGAGATTTAGGTTCAGTCGGTTTTTCCTCAATCGATATTACTTTATTCTCATCATCAAATTCAACTACACCATACCTTTCAGGATCACTCACATAATATCCAAATACAGTTGCACCTTCTGTTAATTTGGAGGTCTCTTTCAAAGTTTTTGAGAAGTTATATCCATAGAAGATATTATCACCAAGTACTAATGCTACCGAATCATTACCAATAAATTCTTCACCTAATAAAAAAGCTTGAGCCAATCCATCAGGGGATGGCTGTATTTTATATTTTAATGAGATACCCAAATCTGAACCATCACCTAATAATTTTTCAAAAGTACCAATGTCATCGGGGGTTGAAATAATAAGTATTTCATTGATACCTGCCATCATCAAAACCGATAACGGGTAATAAATCATTGGTTTATCATATATAGGCAGAATCTGCTTAGAAACCCCCTTAGTTATTGGGTATAGTCTGGTTCCAGATCCTCCAGCGAGTACAATTCCTTTCATCCATATTTTAATTTAAGGTTTATCTAATGCCTGTTGCCACCTCCAAGAATCTTCTAGTGCTTTCTCCAAAGACAGCTCAGTTTTCCAGTTTAATTTTTTTAAGGCGTAGGAAACTTCTGCGTAAACCTTTTCAACATCTCCTTTACGCCTTGGTCCTATTTTGTAGTTTAACTTAAGATCATTTGTTTTTTCAAATGCCCTAATCACTTCTAGTACAGAATTACCTAGCCCTGTACCAAGGTTGATAACATCAAAGAGTGTTTCATGAATGCCCTCCAATTTTTCTATTGCCTTCACATGGGCCTTGGCTAAGTCAACTACATGTATGTAATCCCTTATGCATGTACCATCAGGGGTGTTATAGTCATTACCAAAAACAGTTAGTTCCTCTCTTTGCCCAATGGCAGTCTGAGTAATGTAAGGAACTAAATTGTTCGGTGCTCCAATGGGTAATTCACCAATTAATGCCGATGAGTGCGCACCAATAGGGTTAAAATATCTAAGGGCTAAAGCTTTAATATTTTGGCCAGATTCATAACAGTCGTTTATTATATCTTCACACATCTGTTTGGATCTGCCATAGGGAGATTCAGCTGGTTTAATTGGGGATTTTTCTGTTACAGGTAATAAATCTGGCTGCCCATAAACAGTGCATGATGATGAGAAAACAAAATTTGGACAGTTAATATTTTTTAAAAATTCAAGAATTGCAACAGTGGAAGCGATGTTATTGTGATAATATTTTAATGGTAATTTTGAAGACTCTCCAACGGCCTTATACGCGGCAAAGTGGATACATCCCACTAGCTCAATATTTTTTAATGCTGAATTTAGGAAGTCTAGGTTAGTGCAATCGCCTTCAAACAAAGTGATTTTTTCACCTGTTATTTCTTCAATTCTATCAATAACAAACCGTTCAGAATTACTAAAATTATCAATTACAATAGGCTCATATCCTGCGTTCACAAGTTCAACGCAAGTATGTGAACCTATATATCCGGCCCCACCTGTCACTAGTACATTTCCTTTCATAATCTTGCTGTGATAGTTGAAGGATTTAAGAATGCTTTTACATCATAAATCACAGTTTTTAAATCTTTATATGCATCTAAGTCAAGTGTCTTAAATTCATCATGACTAACAGCCAATATAATGGCATTATATTGACCCTCCAATTTTGGAATTAATTCAACTCCGTACTCTTCTTTTACTTCATTAAAGTCAGCTTCAGGATCATATACATCAACATTTACACCAAATCCCTGAAGTTCTTTAATCACATCAATAACCCTACTATTTCGAATGTCTGGACAATTTTCCTTGAACGTTATTCCTAAAACCAATACTTTACTATTTTTAATAGGATTATTATTATTAGCCATCAGCTTTATAACCTTGTTGGCAATATACATACCCATATTGTCATTTATTCGTCTGCCTGCCAATATAACCTGAGGAGTATAACCAAGGCTTTGTGCTTTATAGGTAAGGTAGTATGGGTCAACACCAATACAATGTCCTCCAACTAAACCAGGTTTGAAAGGCAAGAAATTCCATTTTGTTCCGGCCGCTTCCAGTACTTCATGTGTGTCTATACCCACTTTGTCAAAGATTAGAGCCAATTCATTAACAAAAGCAATATTTAAATCTCTCTGAGAATTTTCTATCACTTTAGCTGCTTCAGCTACTTTAATACTTGTGGCTTTGAATGTGCCAGCAGTGATAATTCTTTTATACAGTTGATCTACTTTCTCTGCTATTTGAACAGTACTTCCACTCGTTACTTTTTTGATGGTAGGCAGTCTATGTTGCTTATCACCAGGATTAATTCTTTCTGGTGAATAGCCACAGAAAAAGTCAATATTGAATTTTAAACCACTATGTTTTTCTAAAACAGGGACGCATACCTCCTCAGTACACCCCGGAAACACCGTTGATTCATAAATAACGATATCATTCTTTTTCAAGATTTTTCCAACAGTTTCACTGGCTTTTAATAATGGTGTTAAGTCAGGATTCTTGTAGTCATCAATAGGCGTTGGTACAGTTACAATAAATATCGAGGCCTCTAAAAGGTCACTTGTTTCTGTTGTAAATGAAAGATAGCAAGCTTCTTTGAATTCCCTGGCCTCCACTTCCTTGGTGAAATCTTTACTCTCCTTGAGATCTTGAATTCTATTTTTATTAATATCAAATCCGATTGTAGGCATGATTTTGCCAAACTCTACTGCAAGAGGTAAACCTACATATCCTAACCCAATAATTGCTACTTTTTCCAACTCAATTAATTTTTATAGTATTCAATATACCACTTATATACTTGTTCAAGACCCTTTTCAAAAAACACAGATGGGTTATAATTTAAAAGACCTTTAATTTTTGAAATATCAGCTTTTGAATGTTTGACATCTCCCTTTCTTTCTGGGCCATGTACAGGAATGATTTTTTGTCCTGAAATTTTGTAAAGGTATTTAACCATCTCATTTAAGGTAGTTTGCTCACCACAAGCCACGTTATATATTTGATTTTTTGCTTTATTATTATCGGTAAATAGTGATAAAATGTTAGCCTTAACAGCATTGTCAACAAATGTAAAATCCCTGGAAGTTTCTCCATCACCATTGATAGTTGGCGTGTGGCCTTCAATGAATGCCTTGCAGAATATTGGTATTACTGCCGCGTAGGGATTGTCTGGACTTTGCTTTGGCCCAAATACATTGAAATATCTTAATCCTAGATAATCTAAATCATATGTCTTTTTGAAAACATCTGCATATTGCTCAACAGCAAATTTGGTTATGGCATATGGACTCAATGGTTTGCCAATGACATCTTCTTGCTTGGGTAATGTAGGACTATCACCATAGGTGCTTGAAGAGCAAGCAAGAACAACTCTTTCTATTTTATTGACAACTGCTGCATGAAGTATGTTGACCGTACCATCAATATTTACTTTAGTCGTAAGCATTGGATTTTCTATGCTTCTTGGTACTGATCCTAAAGCAGCCTGATGAGAAATGGCATCGAACCCGGCCATTAGCTCCATCATTTTTTCATAATTACAAATGTCTTCTTTGAAAAAATCAAACTTTGGATGTGATTCAAACTCAGAAATATTACTCCAATATCCGTTTGATAAATTATCAATTACCCTCACGGCATCTACTCTATCATCATTTAGTAATTGTTCTACCAAATTAGATCCTATAAATCCTGCACCCCCTGTAACTATAATTTTTTTCCTCATGAATAGAGTTTTCGCAAAACTAACAATTATGTCCTTTCTTATTCAAAAGAATATGCTTTTTGATAAACTTGTGGTATTCTAGATGTTAATAAGGTGGTATTAGAATTCATAAAAAAGGAAATTAAAATTGAATGGCGTAATAAATATGCGCTCAATGGGATTCTACTTTATCTCGTCAGCACCATTTTCATCTGTTATTTAAGCTTTAATGTCAAAACTAATCAGCTCAATGTAGTTACCTGGAATTCTTTGTTCTGGATAATCATCTTATTTGCTTCAATCAATGCTGTAGCTAAAAGCTTCATTCAGGAAAAACAAGAAAGACTTCTTTATTACTATACCATCATAAGTCCACAGGCAATAATTCTAGCCAGAGTAATTTACAATGCCTTATTATTAATTTTAGTAGCATTCCTAGGTTTATTTTTCTACAGCTTAATACTTGGTAATCCTATAGAGAATACATGGCTATTTGCTGCGGTCATTTTATTGGCATCTATTGGTTTTTCATCCACGCTAACACTTATATCAGCTATTGCTTCAAAGGCAGGTAATAATCAAACACTAATGGCAGTACTCGGATTCCCGATAATATTACCAATGCTGCTCATGGTTATAAAGGTCTCTAAAAATGCAATAGACGGCTTGGCCCTTTCCGCAAGTTTTGATGAATTAATAACTTTGTTAGCAATTAATATAATTATTGGGGCGGTTTCTTTTCTCTTATTCCCGTATCTTTGGCGCTCGTAAAACACGAGCATTATGCGCCAAAATTGGTGGAAATTCATAACAGTATTTTTATTAGGTTACACCTTTATCGGAGGGCTCCTTTTTGAGGTTCCAAGGCTTAATATTTTAAATGAGACAATACGTGCTTTATATTTTCATGTCCCAATGTGGTTTGGGATGATAATCCTCTTAACTATTTCTGTTTATTACTCGATTGGTTATTTGAGAAAGGGTACTATCGAAAATGACCACAAGGCTGTTGAATTTGCCAATGTTGGTGTTATGTTTGGCATATTTGGCATTTTAACGGGCATGTTTTGGGCTCAGTTTACTTGGGGTGCTTGGTGGAGTGGTGATCCCAAACAGAATGCTTCCGCAATAGGCCTATTAATTTACTTTGCTTACTTCGTGTTAAGAGGTTCCCTAGAGAATGAAGAACAGAAGGCAAGAATAAGTGCGGTTTATAACATTTTCGCCTTTTCAGCATTAATACCATTACTATTTATTCTTCCAAGACTTACGGATTCACTTCACCCAGGCAATGGTGGTAATCCCGGTTTTAATGCATATGATTTAGACAGCAGATTGAGAGCGGTTTTTTATCCAGCAGTCATTGCTTGGACGATGCTCGGTGTTTGGATTACCACTTTAAGAATTAGAATAAGAAGATTAGAATTTATTGATCTATGAAAAAATTAATCATCATATTTTCTCTAACCTTTTCATTAAATGGGTTAGCACAAGATAAGCAAAAAATCGAAGCTTCTGACTACACAAATGATAAGGTGGAAATGGCTGACACTTTTAGGGAGAATGGTAAGATCTATGTACTTACGGGAGTAATTTTGTTGATACTTGTGGGAACTATTGCCTATCTAATAACGATAGATAGAAAAGTAGCACGTTTAGAGAAACAGTCAAAAAATTAAGATTATGAAAAGATCTCACATAATCGGAATAGTTTTAATTGCAGCAGCAATAGGCATCATTATTTCTACTGCAGGAGATGCTAGCAGTTACGTGTCCTTCGAAGATGCGTATGTCATGGCAGAAAATGGTGATGCCAAAAGCATTCATGTGGTTGGCGAGTTAACGCATGATCAAGGTGGAGAAGTAACCGGTTTATATCCATCTCCTGATAAATTATCTTTTAGATTTATCATGAAAGATGAAAAAGGAAAGGAGCAAGAGGTTTTTTACAATGAGCCAATGCCAGCTGATTTTACAAGATCAGAGAAGGTGGTGGTAATAGGCTCTTATCATGATGATCTTTTTGTTGCTGATAAAATATTAATGAAATGCCCTTCTAAATATCAGGAGACTACGGTGAACGCTGAAATGTAGGGAAAAGAGAAAAAATAATGGTGCATGAATTTATTGGTGACTTTGGTCATTTCTGTGTTGTAGTTTCATTTATTAGTGCTTTATATGCCGCCTTTTGTTTTTTTAAGGCTTCATCAAGTGGAGACATATCTATTGTCGAAGGTTGGACAAAAAATGGTCGCATGGCCTTTTATATTCATGCTATTGCCGTTCTTGGCATTGTAGTAAGTCTTTTCCTAATTATTTATAATCATTATTTTGAGTATCACTATGCTTGGTCGCATTCTTCAAGAAGACTGCCGACACACTATATGATCTCATGCTTTTGGGAAGGTCAGGAAGGAAGCTTCTTGCTTTGGTTGTTCTGGCATGCTGTGTTAGGCATTATAATTATTGCCACTAATAAATATTGGGAAGCTCCAGTAATGACTGTTTTTTCAGCAGTTCAGGCCTTTTTAGGGTCAATGATTTTAGGCATTGTAATACCAGGACTTGAACTGAAAATAGGTAGTTCACCTTTCATACTCTTGAGGGATGCCATCTCTGCGCCTATTTTCGATAGCCAACCAAATTTTGTTCCTCAAGATGGAACGGGATTAAATCCTTTATTACAGAATTATTGGATGGTTATACATCCTCCAACATTATTTTTGGGTTTTGCAACGACTATCATTCCATTTGCTTATTGCATTGCAGGCTTGTGGAAAAAGAAATATAAAGAGTGGATTAGACCTGCATTGCCATGGGCATTGTTCTCTGCTGCAATATTAGGTATTGGTATTTTGATGGGTGCCTATTGGGCTTATGAAACACTTAACTTTGGAGGCTATTGGAACTGGGATCCTGTTGAGAATGCTGTGTATGTACCGTGGTTGTTTTTGATTGCGGCTATTCATACCATGGTTGCTTACAAAAATAGTACTACGGCCTTAAAATCGGCAATCATACTAGTCATTACTTCTTTCATACTGATTTTATATTCTACATTCTTAACAAGAAGTGGCGTATTAGGAAATGCTTCCGTTCACTCTTTTACTGATTTAGGTCTATCAGGTCAACTTTTGATTTATCTTATTTTCTTTACGGTTCTTGCTATTGCGCTAGCCATAGTCAGGTGGAAGGAAATACCAACGAGTGAAAAGGAGGCTGATACTTATTCCCGTGAGTTCTGGATTTTTATTGGAGCCCTTTCACTATGCCTCATGGGTTTTCAGGTATTGATACCTACTTCAATACCAGTTTTTAATAGCGTTATTGAGTTATTTGGTGGTATTGGAAATTTCGCGCCACCAGCTAATCAAATAGAGTATTATTCAAAATTCCAATTGTGGTTTGCAGTTGTAGTTGCTTTATTATCAGGTGTAGGACAGTTCTTCTGGTGGAAGAAAATTGAGATAAAGGCATTGAAAGATAGTCTGGCAGTACCGTTGGTGCTGACTTTAATCGTCAGTTCATTAATTATTCTCTTAGCCAATGTATCAGATCCAACTTATATCATTTTATTATTAGCTGGTGTATTCACCGTGGTGGCGAATGGCAAGATCTTAATCGGGTTACTCAAAAATAGTCCTAAATTATCAGGAGGAGCCATTACACATATTGGTATTGGATTAATGCTTATTGGAATAATGTTCTCTTCTGGGTATTCAAAAGTTGTTTCATTAAATAATACAGGTATGCTGATCTCCAAGGAGTCATCAGCGGAATTTAATAATGAAAATTTGCTGCTCTTTATTAATGAACCTAAAACTATGCTTGATTATGATCTTAAGTATAAAGGAGAGCGAATTGAGCCTGTAAATGAGAATATGTATATCTCAAAAAATGATGTCTCTAAGACTGCTGCAGAACATTTGGTAACGGCTAAGAATCAAATATTCAAAGGAGATGAGTTGATATATGATGTTAATGATACAATTGAAATTGCTCCAGAAAATACATATTACGAAATAGAATACACAACAAAGGACGGTGACAAGTTCACTTTATACCCAAGAGCGCAGATCAACGAAGCAATGGGCGGTTTGTTAGCTTCTCCAGATATTAAAAGGGGACTTGGGAGTGATCTTTATACTCATGTGAGTTCGGTTAGAAATCCCACGGAAGAGAAGGAGTGGAGTGAACTCGAGGAATTTAGGGTAGGAATTGATGAAAATTTCTTTGTTAATGACTATGTAGCTAGTGTTGAAGGGTTACAAAGATTGGAAACTTTAGAAGGTGTTAATCTGAAACCTGAAGATGTAGCTATAAGAGCAAGGATTAATATTCA
This sequence comes from uncultured Roseivirgaceae bacterium, assembly GCA_964351175.1. Taxonomy (GTDB): domain Bacteria; phylum Bacteroidota; class Bacteroidia; order Cytophagales; family Cyclobacteriaceae; genus Fulvivirga. Next base: position 11,453 of record CAYGNU010000082.1, read on the forward strand.
GGGCGAAGAAAGGGATTATGTTTCGGAACCTATTTTTTTAATCAAAGATGGACTTGTAGGTAGAATATCAGATGAAGTTGATGATTTAGGGTTGAAGTTAACTTTGATGAATGTACATCCTGAAACCAACAACTTTACTGTAGCAGCCAATACAAGACAGAAGAACTGGGTAGTGCTAAAAGCACTTGAAAAACCTTATATCAATTTACTTTGGTTAGGTACTTTTATTCTGGTAATAGGCTTTGGAGTTGCTATTAACAGAAGGTATTCCGAATTTCAGAAAATGAAAAACAAAGGGTTGGAATAACTTCTGAAGCCTATGGGCAAAAACATATCTTTCATTGGGGCGGGAAACGTAGCTTGGCATTTGGCGCCTGCCTTAGAAAATGCAGGCCATGTAGTAAGAG
>CAYGNU010000083.1:0-11767 GCA_964351175.1 uncultured Roseivirgaceae bacterium
AAATCATCCTCTTTTTTAAATTACAACTTCTCCTTATTGACAAAATTGGATAGTTCTTTGGTGTACTGAGTTGGAAAGCTTTCAATTGCCTTTTTCTTACTTTTTGGTATTTCAATAAGGTTGTTGTCATCATACCTGAAGTATAATTCCTTTACTAATTTGATTTGGTCAGTCTTATCTCCTACTGCCAAAGCTTCATTATAATTTGCTCTGATGATTTTTGTAGAGTATCTCGAGTACAGGGACACTTCATCAGTAAGTTCCGCTTTGAAGACTTCTACGCTGCTCTTGCCTAAGGTTTTACCAGACACAAACCTTTCCTCTTCACCAGACGAGTTAGTCCAGGAAAACTCATTGAGTAAATCAAGAGATATAACACGAGTTGAATTATTGTCTTGAAAGTATAGCTGGTGATCAACCATGTTAAACCTCATCGGTAAGTTTTTAAACTTTACTCCATCTAATATTTCAAATTCACCAGTAAGCCAATTATCATTTATAAAACAAGTCCTAGTTAACTTTTTGGGTGAGTCCGCAAAATGAGTAATGGCAGTTTTACCAAAAGTTACATCCGATAATTGTCCGTCCGGATTTTGGGCTTTTGTCTGAAAAGCAACTAAGACTATTGTAATGGTTAAATAAACTATATTCATGAAATTAATTTTTAAATTCATTTAAGTGCTGATTCTCTATTCAAAACTTCATCAAGAAATTTCTCGCTTAGCCTATAAACTTTTATTGACTTAGCTTTTTGATTTAACACAAGGTGATTAATCTCTTCATTATTGCTATAATCAACAATATGGAAGCCATTATTAAAGGCACTAACAGTGAAAATTTCATCTGTAATATCAACACTTCCCATTCTAACAGTACTTAATTCGGAAGCAAGTCTTAAGGACACGTTATTCATTAATTTAGATTGATCAATCTCCAATTTTCTGATTTTAGCATTCTCTTTCTTCTTATAAGCAGAGTTATCATATATCCAGAAATTATCTTGAGCCAAGATTTTAATAGAGTGCTGACCTAGAAAAGAGTCGCTTAAATCTATTGGATATTCCTTTGCATTTAATCCCATTGACCATACTACATCATTATCAGGGTTAATCTTCCATACCTGATTCACATTCCTTAATGATAGATACACATTTGAATACTCATCTAAGGCTATAGAATTACAATGTCCGGTAAAGGATGTGGCGTTTAAATTATAATTATAAAGCGAGTTTCCTTGAGCGATATTAAAAAACCTTAGCAGCTCTCCTTCTCCACTTATTTGAACAAATCCCTCATCTCTGAATGTATCATCATTGACACTAAAGTGTCCCTTATTGTCAACAATAGCATAGTAGTTACCTTTAAATTTCTTTAAATCATGATGAAGATTAAACTCAAACTCATCAAACTGCTTAAGAGAAATTTGGTTAATCAATTCTCCTTGAAAAGACATCTCTTTGATTGTAGTGCTGTCTGATAAAAAAACAATAGTAGAATCATCCGAAATACTAAAACCCCTCATCTTACCAATTTCATTGTCTAGCCCAATGACTGTCTCTCCCTTATTATTTAACACCAATAACAATTCAAGATTAAACGGTTTGACCAAATAATAGGAAGAACTTTCAGAAGTATTTAAAACTGAATCAATAACATTGAGGTTTTCAGCTGGCGCCCTCTTCAGATATATTATTGACTTAGTATATGATTCCTCTCCTATTTTATAGCTGGCTGTCATTTTATATTCTTGGTCTTGTTCTAGCTGAAACAAGTTATGATTAATTGATTTCTGGTTAACAAAGCTCCTTTTAAAAATTAACCTATTTGACTGTGTAACTTCCATAAGAACATCGCCTTCTTCCGGAGCTATAATAGACACCCTTACAAGCCCATCAATCTCCTCAGCATACAATTCAAACTCTTCAATCGAATACTCTTTGCAACTAAAAATTATCAGCAACAGAGTTATTAATACCAGCTTATCTAAAAGACTTCTCATTACTACATTAAATAGGTAAAAAAATAGGAGCCACTTGAAGGTGGCTCCTATTACTTAATTAACAATCAATCAACCTCCAACTAATCCTGCTGGCCAATCTGAGCCATCATTCCGAGTAGCAATGACAGTTCCAGTGTCACCATAGGTATTTAACCATGTTACAGTCATAGACGATCCTGAAATATCAGAAATTGTCCAAGTGTAGGTATCACCATAAACATCTACACCGGAAAATGTAACTGAATTACACACATCAATCATACTAATATTGACAGGTGTTGCACCGAAGGCACCAAGAACACCATAAAAGTGTACTAACCCTCCAAAACTTGCATCGGAAATTGTATAGTTTCCAAATGCATCAATAGGGGATATTTCAATTTCACCGTCAGGAACACTCACACCGCCCCAATATGGGCTATTTGCCGAAACGTAAGTATATGAAACAGTGCCTCCTATATCAGATGGGCATGCTGCATTACCATTAATAAATGATGAACTTAATACTACTTTCCCACTAGCAAGCGTCAATTTAAAACTGTAAAAGAACAAATCACCAGGAACTAGCTCTTCTTTAGTTTTATCTGTTTTAGCTACAGCATCAGTCAATGGGATAGAAACTGTAGCAGGTACGGTTGTAATCGTAGAAACCAGTTCCGGGTTTCCTCCATTAAAAGTTTGAAATATCTCAACCTTTTGTATTTCAGCACCAGATTCACTCAACCCCAAGTCAAAAACTACGGCTGCGTTATCTAAATCAAGTAGGTTAAAAACGCTCGATTGCACATTTCCTAATGTAACATCCCTGGCCAACTCCAACTCACCTGTAACTTGATCATCTTCCTCACATGACACAATAAAAAGTGTCAATAGAAATATTGATAATAATATTTTAAAATTTTTCATATCGAATTTTTAGATTTTTAATTACTGATCCCACCAAACACGATTTAACAAAGTGACATCCTTGACAGGAATGCCTGGTCCTGCAGTTAAACTTCCAGAATTAAAGTTTATCTCATTCTGTGGATAAGGAAGCTTTCTTGGTCTAACACCAACGGTAAAATTTGTAGTTGGTGTAACAAAGTCAGATGGAAGACCTGTTCGCCTCCAGTCGTACCAACCCTCTGCAGGATTTACAAAATTAGAGATGTACTTTTGCTCTATAATTCTGGCTAAAGTCCCATCATAAGCAACAGATGTTTGAGCCAAATAATCATCAATCTCAGTAGAACTGATCGTAGGTAAGTTACCACCTCTATTTGTAGATGTTAATAAATTAATCTCCTTCTTACCTCCAGCAACAGTATTTACCCTTTCTATGTCTGCTCTTACTGCAGTTTCATAAGCCGTTTGTGCTGTACCAGAATTTCCAGCTCTCAACTGCACTTCAGCAATTATAAACTGTACCTCAGCAAAAGTCATAAATGGAACAGGAGCATCTGCAGCTGCAAAAGCAGCGCCTATTCTAGAATACTTACCTCTACCAGAATCATCGTCATCAAGCCCTGCTACTTTACCTACTCTACCTCCACCGTTAGTGACAGGTTCGAAAAAATGGGGTATTCTTGGGTCATTCAAGTTAACAAGTCTTGTTAGAAACTGATCACTCAAAGCGTTATCTTGAAATCCACTTAAATTATCTAACTGATACATTGGATTTTCTTGAGTGGCTGAAGCTATAAATTGCACTTCTGCACTTTCCCCATTATTTGATATTAAGCTTGGGTTTGTATTCAAGAAGTTAATAGCTGCAGATGCATCTTGTTTGCTAATTCTATTGAGTAATCTAAGTTTTAAGCTATTTGCGAATTTTATCCATGAGTCTGAACTGCCGCCATATAAATAGTCGTCACTTCCAGGAGTCTGAAAAGATGGTTTTCCTAAATCAAGTATAGCATCATCCAGCATGGCTATAAGCTTAGGATATATTGACTCTTGAGTATCATAGGCAGGAGTTATTACTTCAGAAACATTTAAAGCTTCTTCAAAAGGAATGTCACCAAAGCCATCTGTCAACATAGCAAAACTTAATGCTCGAAGAACTTTACCAATGCCTACATAAGCGTAACTTTCAGTTTCAAGCGCTCTGGTCTCCATTTCCATAATGTCCTGTAGTACACCTGCATAGATGGTATTCCAATAATTGTTATTATCAGGTAATTGAATATCCCATTGATCAAATCTCAAATGCTGATTTCTATGACCTGAATAATAGTGAACAAAATGTGCAGGTTGTGTAGCATATTCTGAGCCTCCGTAAGAGTAGGCCAGTCTGGCCTCTATAGCTGGCAACATCACCGATATCGGCACATCAGTGGGATTATTTGGATCTTTATTGATTTCCAAAAAATTATCCTCACATGCAGTTGCTGTTAGCAATAAGCCTAATAGCAACAATTTATATTTAAATAGTATTTTCATAATAAGTATGTCTTAATTATTAAAAAGTAATGTTGATACTTGCTCCATAACTTCTAGTACTCGGTAAATCGAATCTGTGAAATCCTTGAGCATTACCTGTACCAAATGTGCTTGATTCAGGATCTACATCCGGGACATTGGTAAATAATAGTAGGTTTCTACCAGTTACAGTAAAGCTTGCTCTCTGAATGAAGTTGTTGGCAAAAAGACTTTGAGGCAGATTATAAGTAAGGTTTACTGATCTTAATTTCACCCAGTTGTTATCATAAACATTTGCTTCATTAATGTTAGTCCAGTTACTCCACCATGCGGCATTTTTAGTAATTACTATGTCATTTGGTCTTGTAGTGCCATCTTGGTTTTGAATAACCCCATCAAACACAAATGGTGTTGTTCTGTCATCGGTTTCATCTGTTCTACCATAGAATTGCAACAATTCAGTAGTACCGTTCATAATTACACCACCGTATCTACCTTCAAATAAGAAGTCCAGACTAAAGTTTTTGTATGTAACCGTATTTCTGATACCTCCCGTCCATTTTGGTTCAACATGACCTAAGTTAGCCGTAGCACCTAGTTGAGGAAATCCATAGTTGGCACTATTAGGATTGCTGTCAACCAAAATGTTTCCGCTAGCATCTCTTGCAAAGGCACCGCCAATGATAGATCCATATCGTTCGCCTAAATCGGCTCTTACCTGAAATCCAGTAAATCCACCAAGGAAGATATTGTTTACGCCATCAATGATTTCAACAACTTCAGTTTCTATTTTAGACCAGTTGGCTGAAATATCCCATGTAAAATCAGAAGACTTAACTGGTGTAGCTGTTAGCTGTACTTCAAACCCTTTACTATCTAATTGACCAACATTTGCTACCAAACTTGTAAAACCTGTAGAACCTGACACAGACAATGGGATAATTTGATCTGTCGATTCGGTTTTGAAATAGTTAACATCCAAACCTATTCTGTTATCAAAAAATCTTAAATCAGCTCCAATTTCAAAAGATGTAATACTCTCTGGCTTGAGCAAAGGATTACCCAATGAGTTAGAAGCTGTAAAACCTTGTTGTCCATTAAATGGAAAGGCTAATCCTGCATTAGTCTGGGTAAAACCATTAGCAGGTGCTGCTTGAATGAAAACAGGGTCTAGGTTATAAACAGTTGCATCATTACCAACTTGAGCATAACTAGCTCTTATTTTTCCAAATGTTAAGACCTTACTATCTAAAGCAAGTGCATCAGTAAATGCGAATGCTAAGTTAACTGAAGGGTAAAAGAATGACCTTTCATCCTTAGGAAGAGTAGATGACCAGTCGTTTCTTCCCGTTATTCCTAAGAATAACATATTCTTATAAGCAAACTGAGCATCAAAATAAGCTCCATAAAGTCGTCTCAGAGTTGTAAATTCAAGAGGAGTACCAGGAGTTGTGTTAGAAATATGTGGTGTATTTGGTAAAACCAAGGCTGTACCACTGACCGCATCTTGCTGCAATTCTCTTTGGTTAATATTATGACCAAGTAATAAGTTGAAATTAAGATCTTCAGTAATGTCTTTTTTAATGTTCAGCAAAAGGTCTGTATTAACTTCTCTTCTGAAAATAGTTTGATTAGTCAAACTACCCCCACCACCATTTGCAGTTCCAATATCTTTGAAATCCTTTCTTCTCTCCTTAGCAAAATCAGTACCTAATCTTGCGCTAACACTTAACCAATCAAGTATATCATAGTTTAAATCGGCTCCAGCAATTACTCGATCAAGTCTTGAAGTAACAGATGTTTTGTTAGCTGTCCAATTTGGGTTATCAAAAGATCCACCTCTCCAGTTAATCTGCCCACCATTAGCATTTTCATAAGGATATCCTGCTAGGTTAAATGATGCTGGAGACTGATATAAAGCAAAAATTGGGTTATTACCATCTTGTCCAGCAAAAGGCACATTACCATCATTTCTAATGTAATTGAACCTAACCGAAGTAGACATTTTATCAGAAATCTTTGAAGATGCATTCGCTCTTACCGAGAAACGATTATAATCCTGATTAGGAATATAAGACGACTGTAGTGTTCTACCAACTGACATATAGTAAGATCTAACATCATCTCCACCCTTAATACTTACGTTATTAATGGATGTTTTCCCCTTCTCAAAGAAATCTTCAACATTATTAAATGACTGTAATGGAACTGTTTGTCCCAAAGCGTTTGTATGATCTTGACCTTGGATTAAAGGACCGAAAGATCTTGATGTACCATTAGCGTATACGCCATCTACACTTCCTTGAGCCCATCTAGTTTGAAAATCAGGCAACTTAAGAACCTCATCTACCATATACGTTGATGAATAGCTCACTTGAGCTCCCTTAGCAGATTTACCACCTGTTTTGGTGGTGATAACGATAGCTCCATTTGCTGCACGTATTCCATATAATGCGGCTGCACTAGCACCTTTTAAAACTGAGATCGATTCAATATCAGCAGGATTAATATCACCAGCTCTGTTTGGTGTAGCTACCCCTGTTGTTGAATTAGCATTTCCATCGTTGTCATTGCTCATCGGGATACCATCAATAATAAATAATGGTTGGTTATTACCTGTAAGGGAAGTAACCCCTCTTAAATTAACTCTTGATGCTTGACCAGGCGCTCCACCCGATGCAGTTATCTGCAAACCAGCAACCCGTCCAGCAAGAGAGTTAACCATATTAGTATTTCTTCCTCCTTCAACTAATCCACCATCCACTTCACTAACAGCATATCCAAGCGCCTTTTGCTCTCTTTCAATACCAAAGGCAGTTACTACTACTTCGGACAATTGTTTAACGTCAGAACGCATCTGAACATCAATGACCGATCTAGCACCTACAGCAACTTCTTCTGTCGCTAATCCAATGAATGAAAAGACCAAAACTGCGTTTTGATCAGATACTGATAATGTATAATTTCCATCGAAATCGGTGACTGTACCGATTGTTGTCCCTTTCAAAACAACATTTACACCTGGTAGGGCTTCACCATCATCCATTGAGGTGATTTTACCAGTAACGGTTCTTTCCTGTGCCCACGTGTTGGAAATTCCAATAGCAGACAGCAGCATAAATAATAGGAGTAATTTCTTCTTCATACATTCCTGTTTAAATAAAATTTGTAACTCAGCGCTTTATTATAAAAAGAGCCTTATTTCAAAGGTCACTAAACAGGAGGATGCAAAAATCCCCCATATACTATGAAATATTGGTGGATTAGATGACTAGAAACTTAATATCGGGGGGATTTCATATCCCCCTCTGTTAGATAAGTTTTTCTTTTGTTGCTTTGGCGATGGCTTCAGACTTACTATTCACCTGTAACTTAGAATAGATATTCTTAATGTGAGATTTTGCAGTGTCTTTTGTATCAAAAAGGTCTTGAGCTATCATACTATAGCTTTTACCTTTTGAGAGCAATTCTAATACCTCAGTTTCTCTTTTTGAAAGTGGTGAATTTGGATTCTTTTGAAATGAAGCGACTACCATTTTTGCAATCTTAGAACTCATTGGAGCACCGCCATTAATCACCTCTTCTATGGCATCTAGCAACTCTGTATGGCTTGTATTTTTAGTGATATAACCAGACGCACCAGCAACCAATGCTTGAAAAACCAGATCACTATTCTCATATATAGTATTGACAATTAAATCAATATGTGGAGAACCTTTTTTGATAATAGCTATAGCTTCAATACCATTCATTCCAGGCAATTCAAGATCCATAAGAATAACATCTGGTTTATCCTTCCTAACATTTTTGATAGCATCTTCCGCATTATCATAGGCATTCACTACTAAATAGTTACTTACACTATTTATAATCAATGAAAACCCTTCTCGCACAGCATCGTTATCTTCAACGATTACTATTCTGGATTTGAAGTAGTTCATAATTTTGTAATTTAAGTTGTTATTGTTTTATCGAGTTTTGCCTGACTGAAAATTCCTTTGAAATATATTTTTGACCCTTTGTTGTCTTCTTTATTGGTAATTACAAACTCACCATTTAACTGACTTGCTCTAGAGTTCATATTTTTCATGCCCATTCCTGTTGAGCCTTTCTTTAAATCCAGACCAACACCATTGTCCCACAAAGCGATAACGAAATCTTTTGAACTGAGTTTTAATTCAAGGTGGACTTCATCCGCTTGAGAATGTTTCAAAGCATTTGTCATGGCCTCTTTGAAAATAAGAACAAGCTGTCGGCTCCAACCTGATGGCAATGGATAGTAATTATCATTAAAGTCATCTGCGTTTGAAAAAAAAGAAATTGGAGTACGTTCATAAAGCTCCTCACCAAAATCTCTGATATAAGTAAATATCTCATTCAAATTGTCACTATCAGGATCCATTGACCAAATGAAATCTTTGGTGCCAGTAAAAAGACTGCTTGTATGTTTTTGAATATTCTTAAGCAAGTCATCTACCTCTTTAGATTTATTTTTCAACTTAAGATTAATGAGATTAGCAAAGACTGTTATACTGGCAATTTGATTTCCCATATTGTCGTGAAAATCGCGGGCCATTTTCTTTCTCACTTTTTGAAGTTCCTCTGCTCGTATTCTTTCTACCGTCAAGATTTTATTCAAATTAACTCTTACGCGGTAATCATTATAAAGCTTGAGAGCTACGAAAAATAAAACCAGCAATAAAATATAAAACCAAAGTCGCTGCCAAAAGGGAGGAATAATCTCAAACTGAAAAGTTGCTGGAATATCAGACCACACTTCATCATTATTTGCGGCCATGACTTCAAAAGTATAAGTACCAGGGGTCAGATTTGTATAAACGGCCTCTGTTCTTTCAGTAACGGGCGACCATAACGTCTCAAGGCCAAGCAATCTAAATCTGTACCTTACCTGCTCAGGGTTGCTAAGACTTACCCCAAAGTATTCAATAATCAAACTGTTTTCTGAATATGGAAGCTCAATTTTCTCAGGAATATTTAACCAACTTGATACCTTGTCAGTATACTTAGTCCAGTCAACTTCATTATAAAAGAGTTTTACACCTGATATGTAGGTAATTGGTTCCACTTTATTTTTTGTCTCTTTCGAAGCGTCATATTTAAAAACACCATTATCTGTTCCGAACCATATAGACTTATCATCATCATAAAAAACATTATTGTATGTAGTTTCCAAACCCCTAAAGCCTTCTTTTTGACCATAATTTTTTATCCTTATTAACTGACCATAATTATCAAGAAGTAATCTATCCACTCCTCTTTCTGACCCCACTATTAAATTGTTATCATTATCAAAGAGTAAATTATAAATCAAGTCTGATGACAAACCCTCTTGTGTGGTTACAGGCATTCTATTACCCTTGGTGTCAATCCTCAACAATCCATGCCCTGAGTAGCCAATCCAATAATTACCATATTTATCTCTAACTGCGGTATTTACTCTCTTGTCAAAAATATCCTCTTCTAAATTCAGTCGAACCAGTTTGCCTTCCGAAAATTCAGAAATTCCTGATCTTGTCACTATCAGCAGTTCGCCATCATTGGGCTCAGAAATTCCCCAAATGAGATTGTCTGCCAACCCGTCTTCAACAGAATAATTTTCAAATCCACCACTATTGTATTTACTCAATCCGTTAACGGTACCTATCCAAATATTCTGAGCACTATCTACAAATACTTGCCTTACAAAATTGTGTGCTAATCCGTCTTCAACCTTAAGTGTAGAAAAAGTTTTGCCATCAAATTTAATTAAGCCAGACCCCCTAGTACCAAACCAGAGATTACCTGAACTGTCAGCTGCACTTGAGGAGATATATTGACTAGCAAGACCATCTTTTAAATTGTATTTTGTATAGTTCTTACCATCATACTTTAATATTCCTTTACCAAATGACCCAAACCAGTAAGCCCCTTCACTATCCTTTGTTATACAGGTTAAGGGTAATGCATCTAATCCATGTTCTGCGCCAAAAAAGGTAAAGACCTCATTGGTAAGTTTAAAAAGCCCTTCGCTTTCAGATCCAAACCAGATATTTCCCTCTCTATCTATAAATATTTTATTAATGCCTTTATTTGTAATCCCCTGATTTTGGGAAAAATGCTTAACACTTCCTCCTTCATACTTTAAAGCCCCCAGTGCTGAAATAGCCCAGAATTCGTTCTTACTGACGATGTTTGATGATTTGATAAATGTATTACTTAACACCAAATCATATGTAAATTGATTGGGATTGAAATTTAGGAGTCCTTTATTTGAGCTAATACAAATGGAATTCCGATGGATATCCATCGACAATAAATACCCTTTAAAATCAGAATTAGTAAGTGCCTTAGTGAAGGTGCCATCTCTATATTTGATTAATCCTTGTATTGCGGTTATTATCCAAAGGTTGCCTTCCTCGTCTTCATTAATATCTATTATTTTATCTGTACCAATCATTTCTGGCATTTCAATAATTGACATAGAGCCAAGAGTATCTATTTTTCCGAGATCACCGTTAGGGTCAGCAAACCATATTACACCGTCATTTGATTCAAATATTTTATTTATAGAATTTAAATTTTGATTAAGAGAATCAACTCTGTAAATAGTAAAGTCTTTACCATTATATTTAGCAATTCCAGCAGCGGTTGCTGCCCAAATATCTCCATTTTTGCTGCATATTATGCTTCTTACATAATTACTTGGCAGACCATTCTTAATTGTAATATTTTCAAACTCAATCCCATTGTATTTAGATAGTCCCCCTCCAGCTGTTGCTAACCAAAGATTGCCGAATTTATCTTCACAGATATCCATGATACGCTCATGCGCCAAACCATCACCTATGTCATAATTTATAAAATTATAAGCCTGACCATGAGACAAAATCGCAATTGGCCAAAAGTAAATAAATAATAAGAAGCGCTTAATTTCAGAAATTAACATATGATAGCACCAACTTCGGAAGAAAGATAAAATATATAATCACCACTTTAGGGGGATTTTATTAATGATTATCTTAAAATATACAATTTACCAAATCCTTTTTTAAATGCTTTATCTGCTGAAGTAGATCGTTGCTTTAAGCTTTGTCCGTTCTGTTTGACAACAACTTTATATAAATAGACTCCATTGGCCAGTTTATCTCCAAACTCATCCCTGCCATCCCAGGCATAGTCAGATATATTATTGCCAATACGGACTATGCCTAATTCATCCTGTGTTATCTCGCGAACTACTTTACCGCTAACTGTCAAAATTTGAATCTTAATTTCTTGAGGTATTTCGCTACCTGTCAGGGTAAAAATGAATTTTGTGCTTGTAGAAAATGGGGTAGGATACGCGTAGAAATTGGTGATAGTCCA
>CAYGNU010000084.1:0-11758 GCA_964351175.1 uncultured Roseivirgaceae bacterium
TCTGAAGCCTGACGCCATACCTCAGATTTGTGAGGTTGAAATTGTCCCTATCCTTATCTTTTTTGCCACCTTTATATTTTACTTTAGCCTTACTTCCCAATCTATATCCTGCATAGCCACCAAGTCCTATTCTGAAGCCAGCATCAGGTTGACCAAAGTTTATTTCATCCCAATTATTAAAGCTTCTATTTCTTCTTTTAGGGCTTCCGAAAGCGATCATTGGTACAGCAGTAAAGTTGATGAATGATGCAGTCAACTTGCTCTTTTTATAATCGACTTCCATATCAGGGTCTTCAAGGAATATAGTCTGATCACCTAGTTCTGTTATGCGGGTTCGGCTGTTTTGAAATTTGAAATTATACCAGCTAATCCCAGGTCCCCATTCTAAATACAGTCGCTTCGAAATAGTAGTCTGATTGATTGAATTGATAGCAAAGTACCACGATCCCCAGGGACGAACAGCGTATTCTTCATTATCTTGGTCAGCAAACTTACCATCACCATTCAGGTAGTTATTCGTGCCCAAATCGAAGTTGAACATACTACGCGTACCACGTTTACGGTAACGTTCTTCGTTTCTCCATCTGTTGTCTGTTGTTCTGTCATTATCATTATTATAGTAATGGTCATTATCATTGTCATCTGAATAGTTGTTATTCCTGTTTTCAACAATCACCGTTGTATCACCAATTACAGTTTCATTTAAGCCATTGTCACTTACTAGAGTTGAATCGCTACTCAACTTCATTTTAAGACTTTGGAGAATCTCATTAAGATCATACTTCTCCATCTGCTCTAAATCAGCCTTGTCTTTAATGAGAAAGATGATTTTGCTTTTGCCAACATTCACAATTAGGGTGTCTGTTTTCTGTTGTGCATAACTATCTAGCACCAATAGACAAATCGCGAGTGCTAGTATATAACGATATTTAAAAGTCTTTATCATTGTTTTATTTTCCTTCTTTCTTCCCACCAAAAGCCAACAAGTTGTTTTTTGCAGCTCTGATTTCTCCCAAGCCGCTTTCACCTTGTTTTATGTCTTTCGCCTTATTAAATATTTGTAACAATTTCGATTCTTTTTTATCTGTTTCAGTAGCGGCTACAGTTGTTTTGCTATTTTCAAACTGACTAATATCAAACACTAATGTCTGTCCGCCTTTGTTGTTCTTAACTTCAGATGCTAAAGACTCATCATTGGTTGCATCAGTGGTAGAATTTTGTGCAATAACTGATGAATTAGTAGTTAATTCCTCCTCTTTTAAAAGAGTTACATCATCATTGTTTTCAAGTTTTTCCACCTTGTTTTCACTAGTTTTTATCTCATTAAATGCTGTTAATTCATTATTAGATGGCAATTGTATAACCTGTTTCTGTTCTGGTTGAACTTTACTTTTTTGTTCTTTTACCTTTTGCTCTTCAGTCTGTTCTTTTGAATTACTTTTTACCGTTACTTGCTCAGTTTTTGATGCCTCTTCAATGGGTTCCTCAGGTTTCACAGCATCAATTGTACTGTCAGAAGATGCTGTATTATTAGAAGCTATTTCCTGCTGATTATCATTTTGAATATCATCATTTTTTAAGAATAAGTAGGAGAAAGATATTAATAGCAAGAGAGAGGCCGCTATACTTAAGAATAGCCAAGGGCTACGCTTTTTTGGAGGCTCCAATTTTTCATCAATTCTATCCCATAAACTAGAAGCAGGAGATTTCTCAAAATCCTCAAGTTTATTTTTAAATAAGTTATCAAGCTCTTTGTTGCTCATGACTATTTTATTTTTTCTTTTAAAATAACCTCTGTTTCAAGAAGTTGCTTTTGAAGCAAAGCACGAGCTCTGCTCAATTGTGATTTAGAAGTATTCTCACTTATGCCTAATTCTTCGGCAATTTCTTTATGAGAGTACCCTTCAATGGCATAGAGGTTAAATACAGTTCTATACCCAGTAGGAAGTTCCTGTACCAACTTCATCAGATCATCTGCCTCAAGCTGATTGTTTAATGAACCATAATCTGGTTCTCTATCAGCCATTTCAATATCTACTTCCAAATACATGCTTTTGTTTTTCCTAATGAAGGTCAATGATTCGTTTACCATTATCCTTCTAATCCACCCTTCAAAGCTTCCTTCGCCCTTGAACTGATCAATTTTCTCGAAAATCTTGACGAAAGCGGTAATGGCTACATCTTCTGCCTCTGTTGGTTCTTTTACATACCGGAGGCATACAGCAAACATTTTGGCAGAATACTTCTCGTATAATGCTTTCTGTGCTTGCCTGTCGAATTTTCGGCATTGGCCTATTAGCGCCTCTTCGTCAGTTTGGTGAATTTTCAGTTTCATTTAATCCGTACAACTATCAGATGCAATAGTGTATGGAAAGGTTGCATGATATAATGAATTAAATTTCCTGCTTTTTTTGGAATAATTGGAGAGAGCTCTTATTTATCTTCTAGCTCTTTAATCAGGTTTCTTACAGTAACACGATAAGCAAGCTTGATCTGAAGGTCATCCATAAGTTCTCTTACCTTGGCTAACTGCAATTTTCTTTGTGCATCTTTCAGTCGTTCATGGTATTCCTGATGTTTGCTAACTACTTCAAGAGATAATTCATATAGATTCTCAGGATTGCGATCAGCAAGGTCCTTCAATTGTTTGATGAGATCAGTATCAGCCATAGTATTTATGTGAGCATTCATTCAATTACGAATATAAGAATAATTAAAAATTACTATAATGAAAAAGCCGTTCCTTGTTTGAAACGGCTTTTAATATGTTGTTATTGAGAATAAATGCTAAGCCCTAAAAATCTGAGTTAACTCTGGCACCACCTCTTAATTTGATATTACTGATAAATGACTCATCTACAGTAACATTTTCGGTGACATAGGCTTTTATTGAGGACACACCTGTTGCTTCCAATCGGGCATCTTCTACTTTAAAGCCGTATGCGTCAAGGTGTGAGGCACCTATAACATCAGCTGTTAGCAATCTGCCTTTACCTCGTAGTTCCATATTAGATGCCCCTGTTAAATCTATTTCTATTTCATCAGCAGTAATATCAGCCTTCATAGATGAAGCACCCATCAAGTCAAACTTGATATCATCAAGGTTGAAATTTGATATATAACCTTTTGTAGCTCCCACAAGCTCAATGTATTTGATGTTTGGTGTTAGAATGGTTATTTCAACATCACTTCTAGAGAAATCAAAATCTTCCATTCTATCTAGATTTCTATGACTTATTCTGATTCTATCATGGTCTTGTCTTACCATCAAATCATCAACAAATCTTGATTTACCTTTTATAAGTACTTTGTAGGTATCACTTTTTTCAAAATTAACGACATAAGCACCTTTGATATCAATTTCATCGAAGGGGTCGAAAGCATAGCTTTTGTCATACTCTCCCGTACGGATGGCAGATACCTCTCGGTCATCATTTTCAATCTCCTCCAACTCTTCAAGTTCTTTTTCCTCCTCCAAATCAGGACAGGTCAAACATTCTAAACCGTCATTTGTAAAAATCCAAACATTGTCCTCAATCATAGAACTTCTGTAACCATACCACCAGTTATCATTCAGTATGTATCGAAGATCATCCTCCATTGTAAATTTGGCATTATAAGGTATGTAAAGTGTCATATGAAGACGTTGGGCTCTAAAAATAGCATCGCTTTCAAACTCAATATTGGAGTCGAAATAGATAGAAGAATCTTTAGCTTCTACATTATAGGTTACCATTTGGGCATTTCTCTCGGCTTCTCTTCTGTCCCTTCCTTGCGCCTCAAATACTTGTATCAATTTAATAACCTCACCATCATAGCCTCTGATCTTTAAATTCGCTCCTTCATATTCATCAAGGCCTACATCATTAAGTTTGAGTATAGTTGTATTGTCAGTTGTTTTAAAGGTCATCTCTTTTTCATAAGATCCATCTTCTTTGAAACTATAAACTATCGTTGGAACATTTACAGCTAGTACTACTGAACTGATAATAAATATTGCAAACACGGTCCATCCTGTATTAGCATTGAAAACTATTCTTTTAGCAATTAATGAGGCACCAAGCATGATTAGCAAAAAGCTTGGAATAGTGGCCACAAAAAATGCTGCAAGTATTGTGAAACTAGGAAGACCACTGGTAAAAGTATCTAATGGCAATCCCATATCACCAAAGTGTAGATTCCCAATTTGAATAAGGTCTTGGGAGAAAATTCCTACCAAAATACCTGCAGCTATTATAAGAGCAAGTATGCTCATTATGCCAGCAAACACGAAGGCTGCACCTGCTATAATTCTGATAAAGTCTACAAAAAGTTTGAATATCGGGCCAAGAGCCTTAAATAAAGTATCTATGACCATAGCTATTATTCTGAATGGAAATAGAAGTATTTTAACAAATACACTCTCATCAGAATCTTCTTTCACATTGAGACTTTGCTTGATATTGCTTTCAATATTAGTTAATGTGATGGGGTCACCTTTCATCTGAACTTTGTCACTAATTGTTTTAGCCTCTGGAAGGATAATCCAGAGGATAAAATAAGTTACCAGACCAAAACCTCCTAGAAATATCGAGATGACGAAAAGTACTCGGATGATTACAATATCTACTCCAAAGTAGTTGGCAATACCTGCTGCCACACCTCCTAGGGCTTTATTCTCTGAGTCTCGAAACATCTTTTTCAGTTTCTTGTCTTCAGGTAATTGATCATTTCCTGGAATTACGGCCCACATTACAAAATAGGCGATGAGGATAAATCCGGCACTACCTAAAAGTATAATGGTGAAAAGCAGCCTTACCCATAATGCATCGATATTGAAATAATGCGCAATTCCGGAACATACACCACCGACAATCTTTTTCTTTTCATCGCGGTAGAGTTTTTTACGCCCGTCTGAGCTAAAGGATTTTTCAGAATGAGTGCTTTTGTTTTCTTGATTCTCTCCAGAGCTATCGCCAAGTTCAGGATCTTCAACTGCTTGAAAATCACTGATGCTACCCATTGTTGCAATAAGGACCTCAACATCATCAGTAGTGATGACTTGTTTGTCTTCACTTAGCTTTGAAAGGAAGATTTCTGCAATCCTGCC
Source organism: uncultured Roseivirgaceae bacterium (assembly GCA_964351175.1). Lineage (GTDB taxonomy): Bacteria > Bacteroidota > Bacteroidia > Cytophagales > Cyclobacteriaceae > Fulvivirga. The sequence goes on from CAYGNU010000084.1 coordinate 5,090, forward strand.
TTCAATATCTGCAATAATCTCCTGGCTATCATCGAAGGTTGAAAAATACCTATTAATACTGTCCAAGTAGGCTTTAAGTTTATCAAATGCATCTTCCTCGATGTGAAATATGATGCCGCTTATATTGATACTTATATTCTTTTTCATTGTATTGTTTTTTAATATTTAGGATTAGATCTGACCGGAACTAGTTTTTGAAAGAGATGATTTTCTCTGTTGAATTGACCAGATCTTTCCATGTAGCATCTAAGTTTTGTAAAAAGTCGTTTCCTTCATCTGTAAGAGTGTAATATTTTCTTGGTGGCCCACTATTTGACTCTACCCATTTGTATTCTACTAGTCCTGCTTTGCGAAGCCTTGTAAGTAGGGGGTAGAGTGTGCCCTCCACAACCATAATTTTTACAGAAGTAAGTTCTTCCAGCATGTCGGAAGCATACACTTCTCCTCGAGAGATTATGTGCATAATGCAGTATTCCAGAATACCTTTTCGCATTTGCACTAATGTGTTTTCAAGATTCATAATGTTTACAATTTGTTGACCCTGTTAAGGGGAGATTTTAACCTTTATTATTCCTATACGGGAAAGGTACTGTGCATGGCCATGTACTAGGCAAAAAATATTAGCTTGTATTGAATATTCTTTAATAATAACAATAGTATATTATTATAGTCATAAAATACTACTAATTATTATAATGTCAGCACAGTTACTTTACTAGAATAAAGTCCATATATAGATAATATTCAGTTGTACTTTTCTGAAAATTCGGAGACTCATTTGATATATTTACAATTGATATTTTTATGAAAAAATTTTGCTTTCCATTTTTATTAATCTTCGCATTAGCAATTACAACTGAGGCACAGCGCTCTCCTAAATATAGCAATGAGTTTTTGTCTATTGGGGTTGGTGCCAGAGCATTGAGTATGTCAAATACTCAGGTATCAAATGTTAATGATGTTACCTCAGGTTATTGGAACCCTTCAGGTTTATTGGGAATTTCAAATGATTATGAGTTTTCGCTAATGCATGCAGAATACTTTGCTGGCATTGCTAAATATGATTATGCTGGTTTTGCCACAAAAATTGATAGTACAAGTAGTATTGGAGTATCTATAATAAGGTTTGCCATAGATGATATACCCGATACCCGATTTCTGTATGACGCCAATGGTTCTATTAATTATGATAACATTAGATTTTTCACTGCAGCTGATTACGCGTTTTTAATTTCTTATGCCCGAAAACTTAAATTATTAGGAGGTATAGATGTTGGAGGTAATTTTAAGGTTATACACCGTGTCGCAGGTAGTTTTGCAAATGCTTGGGGGTTTGGTTTAGACGTTGGCTTGAAGAAATCAATAAGAAAATGGCAATTGGGTTTGATGGTGAGGGACATAACAGGGACTTTCAATGCATGGACACACAATACGGAATTAGTTGCGGATGTTTATACACAAACAGGAAATGTTATCCCTGAGAATTCAGTGGAGATCACTCTTCCGAAAGCAATCATAGGAGTATCAAGATATTTTTTGATTAAACAGAAGTTTGGAGTATTGGCATCAGCAGATTTCATAAACACATTCGATGGTGAAAGGAATGTTTTATGGAAGTCTAAGCTTATTTCTACTGAGCCGTCCTTAGGATTAGAAATGGACTATATGAAGACTGTTTTTATTCGTTTTGGAGCAGGTAATGTTCAAGAAATAAAGCGTTTTGATCAATCAACTTATAAGACCTTTCAACCAAACTTTGGCATTGGAGTCATTATCAAACAAGTCAGTATTGATTATGCACTGACTGATATTGGAGACCAAACTGCTTCACCATATAGTCACGTATTTTCATTAAAAGCTCATTTAGATAAAAAATGAAAATTTACAGATGGTTTGGGTTAGTTTTTTTAGTTGCTTTAAGCAGCATTAGCAATGCACAACTTTATGGTGACGAGTGGATAGATTATAATAAGAAGTACTATAAAGTAACACTTGCACAAGATGGGTTATATCGTATCTCATTTGCAGATCTTACAAATGCTGGTTTCCCAATCAATACTGTTGACCCAAGAAGGTTACAGTTATTTCACAAGGGTGTGGAGCAGTCAATATTTGTACAGGGGCAAGGAGATGCTGTTTTCAATACTACTGACTTCATAGAGTTTTATGGTGTTAAAAACGATGGGAAAGCAGATGAACGATTATATCAACCTGCTGAAGCTCAACCTCATCAATTCTACAGTATCTATAGTGATAGTTCAGCCTACTTTTTAACCTGGCATTTAACACCTACTAATGGTAAGCGAATGTCTAGTTACTCTGAAAATAATACAGGTGGGCTACCTGTTCAGACTTCTCATTTAGATGAAAAGAGGTTGATTAATGCGGCTCAATATTCGGCTGGTCAAGGGTATTCTACTGATGAGTTCACAAAACTTTCTAGCTTTGATTATGGTGAAGGATGGACCAGCGCAGCAATTCAAGAGAATAATTCTGCAGATTTTGTAATTAATGGAATTACGAATGGGGTGGTGGCAGATGGAGTGCCATCTATCGAGGTACTTCTCACTGGACGAGATGACCTGCCACATAATGTAGATATTTTGATAGGTGCATCAACTTCTACCTTACGAAATATTGGTAATGTTCAATTTGATAATTACGAAAGTTTAAAGTTCACTTCTGATTTGCTTTGGAGTGATATTTCTGCCAGTGGTTCAGTTACCGTAAGAGTTTCAGCACTTGGTATTAGTGGAGGTAATGACCGAATTAGCACTTCCTATATTCGCATTTTCTATCCACAAAATTTTGATGTTCAAAGTAATACTTCAAAGCTGTTTAATCTTAATGCCGAAGTATCAAATAAGTCTTATTTGGAGTTTAATAATGTTCCTATCAATGCTCAACTATATGACATCACTAACCTAGATAATGTAATTAGAGTTGGAAGCAACCAGTCAGGTAATTCCCTCAATGCGATTATCAACGGAACTAGTGTAGCAAGAAAGCTATTTGTTAGTGCACAAAACTTTATCACCCCGGTTATTAAAAGAGCTCCTTTCAGACAGATCAATGCTGCTGCTCACGATTATATTATATTGAGCCATAGTCAGCTAATGAAACCAGCAGGTAATAGTTCAAATCCAGTAAAAGACTATGCTAGTTACCGTGCATCACAGTCAGGCGGAGGGTATGATACCTTAGTAGTAGATATGGATATGCTTTATAATCAATATAACTATGGTATTAAAAATCCATTGGCAGTGTTTGATTTTGTAAGATATATGGTTGATAATGGAGACCCAAATTATCTGTTCATAATAGGGAAAGGCTTGGACCCAAGCCTAAATTTCTATAGGAATTCTACTGGTTCAATTCCATTTACCAGACAAGGCATAACTTATCAAGCCAGAGATCTTGTGCCGCCATCGGGAAATCCTGGGTCTGATATATTTTTTACTGCCGGGTTAGCAGGTGAAGCCAGCATACCAGCTGTTCCAGTGGGTAGAATTCCTGCGCTGACACCAGGGCATGTTATTGCATATTTAAATAAGGTAATTGAAAAGGAAGCATTACCTTTTGACGATCTTTGGAGAAAAAATATACTACATCTCAGTGGAGGAATTACAGCTTCAGAGCTATTAGTTTTTAGAGCCTACATGTCTGGCTTTGAATCAATAGCTGTTGATCAATATTTAGGAGGTGATGTAAAAACGGTAGCCAAAACTTCTGGCAGTACTATCGAACTTATTGATGTAGCAGAACAGGTAAATAATGGTCTGTCTTTAATTACCTTTTATGGTCATTCAGCTCCCAATGTTACTGATATTGATATCGGCTATGTTACAGACCCTGTCCTCGGTTATAACAATGCTGGAAAGTATCCAATGTTTCTGATTAATGGATGTAACGCGGGCGCGTTCTTCAGGGCCGACTTTACTTTTGGAGAAGATTGGATATTGGCTGCTAATAAGGGGGCCGTTGGTTTTATTGCACACAGTTCTTTTGGTTTCAGCTCTAACTTACGAAGGTATTCTAATACTTTTTATGATGTAGGATTCGGTGATTCGGTATTTGTCAGTAGGCCTGTGGCTGAAGTTCAACAGGAAACAGCCAGGAGGTATTTGAACAGTGTATCTGCAACACCAACTAATATAACCCAAACGCAGCAGATGGTATATTTAGGTGATCCGGCTATAAATCTATTTGGCCCAAAAAATCCTGACTATGCCATAACCAATGATGACTTATTTATCGATTCTTTTGATGATGCACCAGTTAACGCTAGGGCAGATTCTTTTGCATTAAAAGTAATTGTTAGAAACTTCGGTCGAACTAGATCTGATTCAATAAAAGTAGCTGTTAATAGGACATTGCAAGACAATAGCATATTGGAATATGATTCGGTCTTTGCTCCAGTGAAATATTTAGATACATTAATATTTAACATAAAAAGGGGTCAAGAAAATGGGTTTGGAAACAACAGATTCTCGGTGGCTTTGGATTATTTATCCGAAATACCTGAATTGAATGAAAATAATAATACTGCTACCTTCGATTTTTTTATTCCTTTGTTTGGTACCCGTAATTTATATCCTCAAGATTATTCTATCGTTTCCGAGCAGCCTGTTGAACTGCTTGTTCAATCGAGTAATATTATTGAGAAGGACCGTCAGTTTTCATTTGAACTTGATACTGTAAATACTTTTGATAGTCCCTTTTTAAAGCAAAACACCTTTAATTCAAGGTTGCTGGCAAGTTGGTCAGTTGATTTATTGAATGATATCAGTGTTAATGATAGCACTGTATACTATTGGAGAAGTAAGTATGCAGTAGCAGAAGCAGGCGAAAGTGATGAATGGATTACAACCTCATTTACGTATATAAAAGATAGCCCAGAAGGTTGGTCTCAAAGTACTTATAATCAATTAGAGAAAAGTATTATTAGCGGACTAGAAAGAGATGAAAATAAAGAGCAGTTTGATTTTTTGAGAACGTATAGAGATCTTCAAATAACAACCTTTGGAGCAGCAAACCCAGCCTTAAATTCCGATGTGTCTGTTTTGATTGACGGAACAGAGTTTATAATCAATAATGGGTTTGGCTGCAGAGACAATACCGTAAATCTAATTGCATTTGACAATAATTCAGCCATACCTTATGCTGCCGTTCCATTCTTACAACAAGATTTAAAAAGCTGTGGCAGAGTGCCTCAAGTGATTAATAGCTTTCGATTTAATGAGATTGAAAGTGCTACAACAGAGAATCTGATAACCTATATTGATAATCTTAATGAAGGTGATTCGGTAGTGCTTTTTACAATCGGAGACCCTCAAGTTGCAAATTGGTCAGCTACTATTAAAAATAAGCTAGAAGAGATAGGCGCTTTGTCCGCCAATTTGGATGCAGTCATTGCAGGAGAACCTTATATTTTAGTAGGTAAGAAGGGTGCTGCCCCTGGTTCTGGTCAACAATTAAAATCGGCCATTAATCCAGAAAACGAACAGCAAATTCAACTTACATTGTCATTGAGCGGGGTTGAATCTTCCGGTCTGCTTACCTCTTCTTTGATTGGGCCTGCGAGTGAATGGGGTTCTGTTATAGCTAGTGCTAAAATATCCGAAGTACCCAAAACTGACAATTTCACTTTTGACATTATAGGTATTGGCAATACTGGAAATGAACAGATTTTAATGAGCAACGTTAACACTTTCCCTGTTGATATTTCGACTGTAAATGCGAGTCAATATCCTTATTTGAAACTTGCTATTAAAGTTAATGATGCTGTTAACTTAACACCACCACAGTTATCAAAATGGTTGGTCTTATTTACGCCTGTAGCTGAGGGTATTTTTCTAACCAATGATACTAATATCGAAGATGTAACTGTTCAAGAGGGAATGAAAATTGAAAAGACGTATGGCTTTAAAAATATCTCTAAACGACCTTTTTTAGACTCATTAGTAGTGAACCAGCGGCAGTTTAATATTGATAGTCGTAAGACGGTCAATGAATCTTTTAAAATTAAAGCTCCTTTACCAGGTGATACTACTCAGTTTAATATTGAATTAACTAGTCTTGGTTTTGTGGGTGAAAATGATCTGAGAGTGGAAGTTAATCCTCAAATTGAACCTGAATTATTCTACGATAATAATACATTAGACCTCAAAAGGTTCTTAACTGTTGAAAAAGATAATATCAATCCGTTATTAGATGTGCTTTTCGATGGCAGATATATTCTGAATGGCGATATTGTTTCACCATCACCTTTGATTACCATTCAACTTAAAGATGAAAACCCCTTTATAAAAGTGACTGACACTACAAGCATGAATATCTTTTTAAGAAAGGAATGTGATGGATGTGATTTTAAAAGGGTGAATTTTGCCTCTAGTGAAATTCAATGGTATGCTGCTACTGAGCAAACTTCATTTAATGTCGATTATAAGCCGTCAATATTGGAAGATGGTAGGTATACACTACGAGTAGAGGCGTCAGACGCCAGTAATAATTCTTCTGGAGAAGAACCGTACTTGATTTCATTTGAAGTAATAAATGAATCGACTATCACCAATTTCTACCCGTATCCACACCCATTTTCTACAAGCACAAAATTCATTTTTACCCTTACAGGTAGAGAAATAAAAGAAGAAATTACGATTCAAATAT
>CAYGNU010000085.1:0-11651 GCA_964351175.1 uncultured Roseivirgaceae bacterium
ATCAACTGAAACCCTAATCATGCAACTAACCACACAGGCTTTGACATACCCGTCCTGAAGTTAAAATCCAAAATCTCCACCTTTAAAGAATGACATATTTATTGAAATAGTAATTTCTTCAAAACTAAGTTTACGATAGAATTGGCGGGACAGGTTGAAGTCTTTAGCTCCAATAAATGGCCTTATTGATTTTATATTGTGCTCCATTTTATCAATTATTTTTAGGTGGATGGTGAGTGAAGATGTACCCAAAGGCAACAGCAAAAAGAATATATACTATGGCTAGAATCCATATCGTGGTAGTCGAATTTCGGACCGCAAATTTTAACAAAGCAAAAGCACCAATCATAAAATGGGTGAAATTACCAATGGCAATTGGTCTTCCATAGATCCCTCCAATGAGATTGTCCTTGGCAGTCCAGTTAAGCATAGCAAAACCGAAATACAGCGCACCGATAATTTGGAGCACTATAGGGTCAGCATCAATCGAATTTACTGCTATAGAAATTTCTTGAGGAAAAAAAGTTAGCACAATACCTGTTATTCCTAACAGAATAGCGCAAGCTGTCATTAAGTATTTTGAATTCATAGCATTAAAAAACGTTAACTTTTTCAAGTTAATGCTATTTTAATTCCAATTCAACTTAGGTGGAGTTAGGGGTAAAATGTGTAGGCTGTTCGGGAGAAATAGTTTATTCAGACTTACAAACAGCAATGTCTTTTCTCCCTAGTTTTCTATTTTTTAGAGCACTTCCAGTATCTCCGGCTGCCAGAATAACAGACTGGTTAGCTCCGTCATCTAAATGGATTTTTATGTGTCCATTGAAAGCTACAAAATCATCGTATGTCATTGAAGTTTCATCCATCAAGCGATTAACAATAGTTACACTTTCGCCTGTTTTACCAAAAACAGGAGTTAATACAATAGCTATTTCTGCATCAGGATTACTTACGTCTCCATAATGAAAGTGAACAGGGTGAGAAATCTCGCCATCTGTACCAGTTAATGATATTTGTATTTCTGTAGCCCCATCTTTTCTTTCGAAGAAAGTTGCGCTTCCGCTAATTGGGAAGTCCGATGATTGAATTAGTGCATAGGTATGCTCTTGACCTGTATATTCACTTTCTTCAGTAGCATTTGAGCATGCTTGAAAAACAAAAAGGCCGAATACGAACAGTAGGATTCTCATAGTTTTTAATTTTTGTCAAAAGGTTCTTAATGACTACTTTCAAATATAACAACTAACCATTAAATAATTATGGCTACGTGTTATTCAGGAACGCCACTGGCAAAAAAAACTTGGTTTAAAAGAAGGGTATAAAGTACCGTTAATCAATGAATCTGAATGCTACCCAAAACTTTTTGATGATTTGCCAAAATTAGTCACCAATTTAAATAACAAAGAATTAGCCGATTTCATTCACCTTTTCACAATAAAATTTGATGCACTTTCTCAGCACTTTGATGCATGTAAACAAGGCTAACTAAAAATGGTATGTTATGGGTATCATGGCCGAAGAAGACTTCAAAAATTGAGACTGACCTTAATGGTAATGTTTTCAGGGACCATGGACTTGATCATGGCCTAGTGGATATTAAGGTTTGAACTGTAGACAAGATTTGGCCAGTGCTGAAGTTCTTATATCGCACGAAGGATAGATAGCTCATAACTGATTAATTATCAGCTTTATAGATAGGATTTCTAATTTTTATTTCTACCTTGATAAATTAAATGTAGAGTAAAATGGAGTATCCTTCGCTTAAGCAGCCTCTTTTTGTAGCCATAATATTATCAATGGTGTTCCTCGGTGGTTGGGAGTGGCACTGTCGGGAGCAAGGTTTCGTGGCGACAATGGAGGATACCAAGGAGCTCTGGGCTGAAACCCGTGCTAATTTGGAAGATAATAATCCAAATCAGCTAATTTCAGTGAGTGCATCTCGTGGGCATTTTGATATACAACTGAATGAATGGGAGGAGTTAACAGGCATTAGACCCTTAATGCTTAGTGCTGATGGTAGGGGCCCCGCAGCGGTTTTTGAAGATATTATAAACAATACTGAGTTTAATGGTACTATTTTATTGAATGTAACACCTAGTATGTTTTTTGAGCCCAAGGCTGACTCTTTATTTGCTTGGTGGCGAGGGGCGGAATGGGTAGACTATTACAATAAACGTACATACGCACAGATATTTAACCATCAACTCTCCTATACTCTGCAACCTTTTTTTGCTTTTCTTACAACCGGTGAAGAAGGTGACCCTGATTTGAAATCAATGGTTAGGGAGTGGAGTAATACCAATGATCGGGCAAAGCCTGGAACTCCATTTCCAAGATTTTCTTATTATGATTTTGAGAGAAGCACCACCATGTACGATAGGGTAGTTACTGATACAGCCTTTGCAGCCATTATTCAAAGAGCCTGGATGGTTGATACCGATTCTGTCAACCGTTTTGTTGATCACAAACAATTCATCTTCAACTTCTACCTTAACTTAATAGAGATTTTAAAAGCAAGGGGAGGAAAGGTTATAATTACAAGGAACCCTTCACATGGTGATGTGAGAAGCAATGAAAAGGATGTTTATCCACGAATTGAGTGGTGGGATGAGTTTGTTGAACAAGCTGATTGTCCTGCCTATCATTTTGAAGACTATCTTCAACTTAATCAATTCTATACGCCTGAGTGGTCTCATCTGTCAACCCCTGATGCAAGAATTTATACTACTGAATTGGTTAAAATCTTGCAAAAGGATGGGGTGTTATAATATTTCCAATTATATATTAATCCAGTAAAATATGCTGTTTAATTCGCTAGGCTTTATCGTTTTTTTACTGGTCGTTTTGTTCTTTTATTATATGCCATTGGCTTGGGCAAATAAGAAAAGAATGCTGCTTTTTGCCAGTTATATATTCTATGGTTTGTGGAATCCTCCTTTAGTCATTTTATTATGGATCTCCACTGTTGTTGATTGGGTTGCCGGAAATAAACTGCATTCCTCAACTAATAAAACCAATCGTAAAATGTGGTTGTTGTTGAGCATTCTTGTTAATATGGGATTTCTGGTTTTCTTTAAATATGGAGGCTTTTTAATTGAAAATTTCCAAGTGTTAACTGGTCTGTTTGGATTTGAATTCCAGCCCTTGGAAATGGACATAATACTGCCTATGGGGATATCTTTCTATACGTTTCAGACCATGTCGTATTCCATTGACATGTATTATGGTAAAATTAAACCTGCCAATACATTCTTAGACTTCGCCTTGTATGTCACCTTCTTTCCGCAACTTGTAGCTGGGCCGATAGTTAGATCAGAAGATCTGGTGCCTCAGTTTTATGAAGCAAAAAGAGCTACTTCCAAACAATTTACTTGGGGATTATTTCTTCTTACACTAGGCATGTTTGAAAAAGTGGTTTTAGCAGATGTATTGTTATCAACAACTTCAGATGATATTTTTAATACGGCAGCAATAGTCAACCCTTTAGACGCATGGACGGGCACCTTGGCGTTTTCTGGACAGATATTCTTTGATTTTGCAGGTTATTCTACTTGCGCTATAGGCATAGCTCTAATGTTAGGTTTTGTATTGCCAGACAACTTTAAGTATCCCTATGCCGCTATTGGCTTCTCTGACTTATGGCAGCGTTGGCACATTTCACTTTCCACTTGGTTAAGAGATTATTTATACGTGCCTATTGGGGGTAACAAAAATGGCGTAACTAGAACTTATATAAACCTTATGGTAACTATGCTCTTGGGAGGCTTATGGCATGGTGCTGGCTGGACGTTCATATTTTGGGGGATGTTGCATGGTCTATATCTTATCATTGAAAGACTTCTCAGGCAAAGAGTTTCTATTAAAATCAATGCATGGAATGGTATTCTTTTGGCCTTAGGCACCTATACTTTGGTCAATATAACCTGGGTGTTTTTTAGAGCTACTAGTTTTGAAAATGCTACTAACATGTTAAGCGCAATGCTTTTTATTAATACAGAGGGCGAAAAAATATTATGGTCGGGCACTATCATTAAAGTGTTTTTGGTAGTGAGTACTATGTTTTTATGCCATTGGTTTATGAGAGATACCTCTGTAAAAGAAGTGGCCAGCAAGACACCTAAATGGCTCCTTGGAGTTATTTGGGCGACAATGTTTATTCTATTAGCGATTGCACAGGGTAGTGGCGAACAATTTATTTACTTCCAATTTTAGCGTTGCAGCTTAAATAGAGACTGTAAACGTTGTACCTCTATTTGATCATTAAAAAACGCTAATACTGCCTGATATTGACAATATTAGCGTTGTATTTTTTACTCCAAAAAACTTCTAAGGCTTTAATTTCAAAAGTTTTATTAAGCAAATTCAGATAGTCTTACTTTCCATTTTTAAAGTTTTTATCTAAGAACTTGAGCACTTCCTTAGAAGCAGTGATGTTGTTTTCTTTCTTAACAAAACCATGACCTTCATCATCAAACAATACATATTCAACATCTACGCCATTACTTCTAGCATTCTCTACAATTTCATCAGATTCTACTTTAAGAACTCTAGGGTCATTTGAGCCTTGGAGCACAATAAATGGTTTGGTGATTTTATCTGTGTGAAATAATGGTGACTTGTTATATAGCATAACGGAGTCCGCAACAGGATCTCCCATTTCTTTATATAAGGCTTCCCTAAAAGATGCCCACCATGGCGGAATACTTTTGAGGGTTCTTAACCAATTTGTAACACCAAAATAATTTACACCAACAGCAAATTCTTCTGGCGCAAAAGCGAGAGCGGCCATTACCATGTAACCACCATAACTTCCTCCCATTATGCCGATTTTTTCAGTATCTATATAATCAAGCGTTGCTAAAAATTTCTTAGACTCCACACAGTCTTGTAAATCATCTTGCCCATGTTTTAAGTCATCGGCTGCAAAGAAACTCTTTCCATAACCAGAGCTACCGCGATTGTTTACAGCCAGTATGGCATAACCATGATTTAAAAAATATTGTAATCTTGGTGTGTAATTTAAGCGTGTCTGACCACCAGGTCCACCATGAATCATCAACATGGCAGGTACCTTCTCGCCTGGCTCAAGACCTTTTGGCTTATAGAGTAGTGCTGGAATTTCCATACCGTCAAATGACTTGTAACGAATCACTTCGCCTGATACCAAGTCATCAGGGTTAATGTCTGGATTCATTGTATCTGTCAATTGCTTTACCTCTTGTGTTTTGAAATTATAGAGGTATAAATTTCTAGGTGACTTGGAGCTACTCACATAAAATGTCATTTGCTGTTCACTGTCAGAAATATTAACCCCTGTGATATCACCTTCAGGTAGATCAGGCACTTCAATCTGCTTATCATTCTCCCCATAAATTTTTATTTCAGTACGAGCGTCATTATTAATACCAACCACTCTGTATTTACCAGTTTTGGAAAGATAGGTGTACATGATATCCCAGTCTTCTTGCTGTACCATTTGTGTTTCTCCAGAAACTAAATCGTAAGATTTGATATACATGAATTCATTGCCCTCATCAGTAAGGTAATATAGTTTTGAATCGTCAAGACTAAAATATTGTGGGCTATACTGGACGTCTCCTTCATGTTCAGATATTAATTTTGTTTCTCCAGTTTCTGAATCATACAGGTACATATTGGAGTTATTGGTAGTAATTGTTTCATTCAAAGCGATATATCTAGAATTATTAGATATCGCACCAGGGTTAAGACCTTTAGAATTGGTGTAAATCATACTGGAAGCAAATACGCCTTCTTCAGTATTACTATTTTCCATATCAACTTTATATAGGTCAAAGTACTGAGGATCACGTTGGTTGGATGCATAATAAAGTATACTCTTATCATTATTCCAGCCGTAATAACCTGCTTTTGCTGTAGAATCAGGTATCATATCAATTACATCGCCATCAGATTTTTTGACATAGATATGTGTTATTTCATTGCCTCCTTTATCACTCGAATAGATTATGTCACCATTGGGCATATATGATTGGGCAAAAATTGCATTGTCATCAGAACTCGTTAGCTGGGTTCTTTCCCCACTAGCTATGTCAATTTCATAAGCATTGAATATGCCTGATGATTGACTATTGATCAAAATTTTTGATTCATCAGCAGAAAATGATCCTCCATTGATGTTTTCAATATCCATAAATTGCTCGATGGTATATTGAGCGGGCTTTATAATTTTTGGCGTTTCTTTTTGCGGACTGCAAGCGGCTACCGCAAATGCCAATAGGTACATTATTTTCTGGGTTCTATTCATGATATAATAGTTGGTTATTATCAACAATGTAAGAAAATTATTACCCTGAAAAAAGTAACTACTGAAATCAGATAGATACAGTAAATGTTGTGCCTTCTCCGGGAACGGAAGTCACTCCAATACTACCATTGTGCAGCCTGATGATTTGTCTTGATAAGGCCAGTCCAATACCTGATCCTTCTTTTTTTGTAGTAAAGAAAGGAATAAATATTTGGTCAATCTTGTCGTTATCAATTCCGCTTCCATTGTCTGATATGGAGATATGCGTTTGATCATCTTGCCAGACTTTTATCCTTAATACTGCGGAATTTCTGTTCTCAAGTGCTTCAATTGCATTTTTCACCAGGTTGATAAAAACTTGCTCCAGTAAATCTTTGTCACCCATAATTTCTAAATCAGCAGCTATATCAAGTTTTATTTCGATTCCTTTTGACTGACCTTCAACTAAGATTAGAATCCTTTTGAAAAGCTTAGCAATATTTAAACTTGAATAGGTGGGAGTCGGTATCCTTGTCAGTTTCCGATAGGCATCTGTAAAATTTTGAAGCCCTTTACTTCGCAATTCAATGGCTTCAAGTCCCTGAGAAACTTTATCAATCGTCTCTTCATCATGAGGTGAGTTTTCTACAATCTGTTTGAGGGTTCCAGAAAGCGAGGTGATTGGCGTCACCGAATTCATAATCTCGTGGGTTAATACCCGAATTAATTTTTGCCATGCATCGAGCTCATTTGAATCCAATTCATTTTTAATATTTTGAATTGAAATTAGTTTGTAATATTCTTTATCTAAAAGAAATTCAGAGGCATGAATGGATAAATGCAGCAGCTCGTCTTTGACCATAATCTTGAGCAGTCTGTTTTCCTTTGGTTTTATCTCCAATAATAATTGAGGAAGGCGCTCGTCAATACTATTTAGATTGTTAAGAAAGGCCACAGATGGTCTATTAAACATTTTTTGTAGGGCCTGATTCATCATTTGAATTTTGCCATTTTTATCAAAACTTATGATCCCGACACGCAAGTGTTCTACCAATGCTTCCAGATAAAGATGCTGGACTTCTTTCGCTGAGCTGATCTGTTCAAATTTTCTCGTTATCCGATTTAGAGAGCCATAAAGATTTTTGAAAGATTTCCCCTTACCTTTTTCTGAAAAGGTCGTAGTGAAATCATCCTGCAAAAGTGATAATAAGAATGAAGTAAAATCTCGATTGGTCTTGTCTACATACCAGATAAATTCGATGATAGCAATAACTAAAAAGAAGATGATATAAACAGATCGAAGATACCTGACATCAACAAGTAGAAAATATACCAAAAGCGTGATGAGTGCAGAAATAAGCAGAATCCGAATTAATACGCTGAGTCTGAAATTCTTTATCATAGTCCGTATTTTTCCATTCTTCTATACATAGCGCCTCTAGAAAGCCCAAGTTCTTTGGCCGCATGGCTAATATTCCCACTGTGTTTTTTAATGGCGTTTTTAATAGCCCAGGCCTCAATATTCTCAAGATTGAAATCATCAAAATCGTTATTTGAAGATTCCATTCTCTTCAAGAAGGCAAAGTCATTAGCATTAAGTACGTTATGATCAGCGAGGATAGCAGCCCTTTCTACAGCATGCTGAAGCTCACGAATATTTCCAGGCCAATGGTGTTTTTGTAATGTTGAAATGGCCTCTTTACTTATCTTAAGTCCACTTTTATGGTATTTCTTTTCATACTTTTTTAAAAAATGAGCTACTAATTCTGGTGTATCCTCAATCCTATCTTTCAATGAAGGGAGATCAATTTCAACAGTATTGATTCGATATAAAAGGTCTTCTCTGAAATCACCGTTTTTTACTGCCTCCAGTAAGTTCATATTGGTCGCGCAGATCACCCGAACATCAATATCAGAGGGTGAATTAGCACCCACTTTAGTGATTTGTCTGCGCTGGAGAACTGTCAGAAGTTTGCTTTGCAGATGCAGAGGAACGTTGCCAATTTCATCTAAAAATATGGTGCCACCAGAGGCAGCTTCAAAGCGACCGATGCGTTCTTCTTTGGCATCGGTAAAGGAGCCTTTCTTATGTCCGAAAAGCTCACTTTCAAATAAATGCTCTGGAATTGTACCGAGATCAACCGCTATGAATATCTCATTCGCCCTACTGGATTTTTTATGAAGTGCTCTGGCCGCAACTTCTTTCCCTGTTCCATTTTCACCTAATATTAAAACGTCAGCATCCGTAGGAGCTACTTTGTTTATCATATTCTGAATGCCTTTCATGGCGGCAGAAGAGCCTATCATTTCTCGGTATTCATTTTCAATATTCGAACTAATCGCTTTTTCACGAACTTCAAGCTGCTTGACTCGCTTTTCCTGTGAAGCAAGTTTTAGTGCATTCTGCACGGTCACAATTAGCTTCTCGTTTTGCCATGGTTTCACGATAAAGTCTATGGCTCCTCTTTTCATTGCTTCAACGGCTATGTCCACTTCACCATAAGCAGTCATGAGCAATACATTAGTTGAAGGACTAATTTGTTTGATTCGCGCTAGCCATTGCAGACCCTCATTGCCGGATGTTTCACCTTGCTTAAAGTTCATATCCAGAAGCACAAGATCAAAAGCATGTTCTTTAAATGCCTCTTCAATTTGTAATGGATTATTGATTTTTTTTACGTCAGTATAATATTGCTCCAGCAGCAGTTGTGCTGACAGTAATATCATATCATCATCATCTACTATTAATATGTTGCCTTTTGTCTTTGCCATTATTCTGAGTCTACTAAGCCTTAAAGGATTAGTAGACGGTTTAATTAAGTTAGCTTATTTAACCGATTAGGATAAATGGGTATTGATTATTATAAGTCAACTAAGCCTCTAAGGATTAGTTGACGATATTATTCGTTAAAAATCAGTTCTTTAATCTCATTATAATTCTTTGAGTCCTTGTGAAATTTTAAGAATAACTCCTTATCTCCAAAACAATCAAAAACGGATTTCTGATCAACAAAATTATTTGAAGAACTTAATAGCTCATTGTATGAAGTGTACTTCCACCTACTATAGTCTTTTACAAAATTGTGATGAATTGGATTATGATGAATATAATGTATTAAGGTTATCAAGTACTTTTTAGAATCAACTTTTAGCCTTTTGAATCTCTTTTGAAAGAGGCTACCAGTTCTGCCCTCCTGCTTATTGATTGCTAGGGTATAACCACTAAAGAGGTTTTTAAATTGGTCTTCCAATAATTTATTTATATCCAGTTGATCGTTTGACAACCTACTAATCCTTAGAGGCCTAGTAGGTTTCGGATCACCTTTTAAATAATACTCTATTTCAGATTCTTTTTTAATTCTTATTAAAAAATGAAAGTGATTGGGCATAAGGCAATAAGCCATCAAAGTTGAATAAGGCAGAATATACTTATTCCATCTGGCAAGAAAATACTCGTAATTCCTCTCATTTAAGAACAAATTTTCTTTGTTATTGCCACGATTATAAATGTGGTAATAGCTTTCAAATTCAAAATTAGAATGATGGTCTGCCATCTTAATAGTTTAATTTAAATCAACTAAGCCTCCAAGGATTAGTTGATGATTTGGTTGTCGTAAGATTACTAATGCAAATAAAAAGGCCTAGTAAACGAAGGTGACCTTTATTTTTAAATCTACTAAAGCATTAAGAATAGAAGATGATTGCATCAAAATGTATCGTAAATCTAGATTCTTTATTGACTAATTTAATAATAAGTGCCCATTAATGGACACTTAGGTGTTGTATGAATGGGCAGTTTCCTGAAAATTAATTTACGGGGTATTCATAAACAATTGATTATCAATATTATATAATATTGGCACTTGTATTGAAAAGAAAATCTCAAACAACAACACCATGCTCAAAAACTATTTTAAAATCACTTTCCGAAATATTGTAAGAAATAAGCTTTTTACAACGATCAACATTCTCGGCTTATCAGTAAGTATAGCTAGCTGTCTGCTCATATTTCTCTACGTTTCTAATCAATTAGGCTATGATAAGCAGCACGGAGGTAATGTTTATAGAATCACTTCTTTACTGGTACAGAATACAGGAGGCGAGTTTAATATTGCAAGCTCTTCAGTGCCAGTAGCACCTGCTGCTCAAGCAGAAATACCGGAGGTACTGGAATCAGCAAGAATGATAGTAACTGGTTTTACAGGGGGTAAAGATTTAATTTCTTTAGAAACGGAGTCGTTTTACATAGAAAACGGAGTGGCTGCCGATTCTAATATTTTTAGTTTATTGAAGTATGATCTGATTGCTGGAAATGAAAATAATCTCTTACCGAATGGTAATTCTATAGTATTAGAAAAGACTTGGGCAGATATACTATTTGGAGCAGATAATGCCATCGGACAGACACTTAAGTTAAGTAATGTATTTGGGGAAGATCAATTTACAGTAACGGGTGTCTATGATAAGTCCACATACGCCACTCATTACTCGCCTACCTATGTAATTTCTTTTGCTAATTCTGCCTGGAAGGGTTTTTTAAATAACATGTCTAATCAATGGGTGGGTAATAACTTGGCGTTTTCATATTTGAAATTAGAAGAAGGGTCAAGTGTAAGGCAAATTGAAGAAAAAATTGATGTTATTTTTAGAAGGAATGGTGCTGAGGAAATGAAGGCCATGGGTGCTAATAAAATCATGAGTTTACAAAATGTGGAAGACATACATACAAACACCACATTTGCAAGTGATTCGGCAGACGTCATAAGCTTAACTTTCATAAATGTCTTAATGGGTATTGGAGTACTTATTTTGCTATTAGCTTGTGTGAATTATATTAATTTATCTACAACTCAAGCCGGAAATAGGGCGCTTGAAGTTGGTATTAGGAAAGTGATGGGTATTTCTTCTAAAGGTCTTATAACTCAATTTTTAGGTGAGTCATTTATCATAGTTTTCATTTCTCTACTGATAAGTATTTTATTGGCAGAGCTATCTATTCCATTTTTCAACCAATTTGTTGAGCATCCTATTGATCTGAATGCAGGCAATATGGGACAAGTCATCGCTTATATGATTGGGTTTTTATTTTTTACTTCATTAGTTGCGGGCGGTTATCCAGCATTTTATTTGGCTTCCTTTAAGCCTACTTCTGTTTTGAAAGGGAGAAATAAAGACAGAGGAGGCGTAGCCATATTGAGAAAGGCATTGGTCACTTTTCAGTTCGTCATTTCCATTGTTTTAATTAGTTCCATATTTGTCATATCCGATCAAGTCAATTTCTTAAAAAATAAAGACTTGGGCTTTAATTCATCTTCCAAAATAATAGTACCCTTATCTTCTAATAATGATCAAGATAAGTTTGATTTATTTAAGCAAAAATTAGTTG